>DASPRL010000216.1 GCA_035624475.1 Terriglobales bacterium | reverse complement strand
CGTGGACGGGCTCGGCCAGCTCGCGCACGTACTTGCCGTTGCCGGGATCGCCGGGGGTGGCCACCATGGGCGTGATCTCGGCGGCGTCCAACTCGATGACGTGGGCGTACTCGGCGCCGGAATCGCTGGTCAGGCCCCGGATCAACCCCTCGGCCTTGCTGCGCTGCATGCCGCGGCGTTCCACCAGGAACTCGACGACCTTGCGGTCAGGGGCGACGATTCCGGTGAAGCCCCCGATCTCGGCGGCCATGTTGGTCATGGTGGCGCGTTCGTCCACGCCCAGAGCTTCGATGGCCTCGCCGGCATACTCCATCACCTTGGCCAGGGCCTTGCCGCTGCGCACGTAGTCGAGGCTGAGGATCTTGAGGATGAAATCCTTGGCGGTGACGTTGGGGTGCTTCTCGCCGCGCACCATGACCTTCACCGACTCCGGCACCTTGACGCGCACGTCGCGGGTGATCCAACCGTTGAAGACGTCGGTGGTGCCGATGCCGAAAGCCACGCAGCCCACCGCGCCCACATGCGGGGTGTGGGAATCCGAGCCGATGTTGAGCTGCCCCGGCAGGGCGTAGCTCTCGAGCACCAGGGAGTGGCAGATGCCCTCGCTGCCCTTGCGGTCCTTGAGTTCGCCGTGCAGCTTGATGCCCTGGCGCTTGGCGAAGTCCTCCTGCTTGAGCTTGAGCTGGGTGGCTAGGTCGAGCAGGCCCAGCTTCTTCTTCTCCTCGGAGATGACTTCGTCCAGAAAGGTGAGGTGGTCGCGGAAAAAGAGGATGCTCGCGGGATCGTTGACCTGGGCGTCCTTGCCCACATAGTGCTCGAAGAAGATGGCCGCCATGGGCGTGACGTACTCGTGGCTGAAGCGCAGGTCGGCGCGGGCGAAGCCGCTGTCGCCGGGCTGGACGGCGGGCACGCCCACCTCGCCACTCTCGTTGACCATGTGGCGGGCAAAGATCTTCTCCGCCAGGGTCATGGGGCGTTGGCCGGTGCGGATGGGCGGCAGGAAGGCCTTCTTCTGCAAGCGCGCCACGTTAAAGGGGAAGAGGCCGCCGTACTCGATGACCTGGCGCGTGATCTCGTCCTCGCCGGCGGTGAACTCGCTGAGCGGGATCTCCTCGCCGGCGCGGATCTTGTCGATGAGCGCGAAGTTGGTGGAGGTCAGCAGGCCCAGGTTCTGGCAATTCTGCTTGTAGATGCGCTCCACGTTCTCCGCGATCACCACTTGGATGCCGGCACACATCTCGGCGTAGGGCGACTGCTCGCGGCTGGAGCCCTTGCCGCGGCGCTTGCCGCTCACCGCGCAGACGAAGCCGCCCTTCTTCACGTCGCCGCGGCCCACCGGCAGCTCGCCGCCGCACTTCAGGCCCAGGTAGGGGATCTCGCCCAGCGTCTGGTCGAAGTAGAAGCAGTAGTGGGCGGGGGTGATCTCGTCGGTGGAGATGTCGTCGCGCAGCTTGGGGTTGTTGGCGAGATTCTTCGTGTCCCAGGGCAGGTCCCAGCCACTGAGCTGCCTGCGGACCAGGGTTGGGTCTTCGGTCAGGAAAAGGACGCGGCCGTGAAGGCGCACCTTGTCGGGACGCCTCTCGATCGGCTTGTTGGCCAGCGACGGAATCACGGTGGTCAATTCTATCAAAGGCCGGGGCTAGCTCTTTCGCATGCGCGCGTACTCCTGGGGCGAAGGCAGGGGCTCCAAGTCCCGGCCGGCGAAGATGTTGGCGAAGAGGCGCAGCAGGGCGGGGTGCAGCCGGCCATTGGAGGCGAGCACCTGGTCGCTGCGGATCTGGAAGGGCGAGCCGTCGAAGCGGGTGACCTTGCCGCCGGCCTCCTCTACCAGCAGCGCGCCCGCCGCCGTGTCCCAGGGATTGAGGTTGAACTCCCAGAACGCGTCGAATCGGCCGGAGGCTACGCTCGCCAGGTCGAGCGCGGCCGAGCCCGCGCGCCGCACCCCGTG
This sequence comes from Terriglobales bacterium, assembly GCA_035624475.1. Classification (NCBI taxonomy): domain Bacteria; kingdom Pseudomonadati; phylum Acidobacteriota; class Terriglobia; order Terriglobales; species Terriglobales bacterium. The sequence continues at coordinate 6,222 of DASPRL010000216.1, read as the reverse complement.
GGTGCGCAGGGTGATCTGGTGGTAGAAGTGGATGTTGGGGTTCTGGTGGCGCTTGTGGCTGGGGAAACCGGTGGCCAGCAGACTCTCTTCCAGGTTGCTGACCCCGGATACGCGGAGGCGGCGGCCGTTCAGGAAGGCCCCGCTTCCCTTCTCTGCGGAGAACAACTCGTCGCGGGTGGGATCGTAGAGCACGCCGGAGACGCGCTCGCCCTTGCGCTCCAGCCCCAAGGAGACGCAGAAGACGGGAAAGCCGTGGGCAAAGTTGGTGGTGCCGTCGAGGGGATCGACGTACCAGCGGTAGTCGCTGCCGGAATCGGAGCGCGTGCCCTCTTCGGCGAGAACATCGTGCGAGGGCCAGCGGCGGCGGATGCGCTGGACGATCAGCTTCTCGGAGGCGCGGTCGGCCTCGGTGACCAGGTCCACGTCGCCCTTGTATTCGACCTTGACCCGGCGCTCGAAGAAGCGCAGCAGCAGGGCGCCCGCCTCGCGGGCGATGGCGGTCATCTCCGGCAGAAAGTCCGGCAGGCCGGGCCGGGCGCGCCCCGCGGCGCTATTCCTGGCTGGGAGCTTCCTCGGCAATGTACTGGATCTCGTGCTTGAAGATGAACAGGTTGGGCTGGCCCTCGCGCGTCAGCCGGATCATGTTCTGGTCGTAGTATTCGATCCAGCCGCGCACCACTTCGCCGTCGCGCAGCTTGACCTCGACCGGCGCCTGCTTCTCGCCCAGGGACTTGAGGTAGGCGGCTTCCTGCATGGTGTCGCTGGGGGGCGGAACCTTTCCCTTTCTCGGTCCGGAAGATGCGGAGGAACGGAAAGCCATGGCGTCATTGTACACGCCGGGGCCTCGCGGACGCGGTTCCAGGCATGAGGCAGGCCGCGGCCCTCAGTGGGACTTGGAGGTGTAGTAGCCGGTGCGGTGGCGGGCGACGTAGTGTTCTCCCTCCGAAGGAGGGAGGACACGCACTTCGATCTGGCGGAAGTCGGAGGCGGCCACGCGCTGCTTGGGATAGTAGGCCAGCAAGTACTGGGTGCGCAGCTCGTCGCTGATCTGGCGGAAGGCAGAGTCCAGGTCCTGGGTGGAGCTGGCGTAGTAATACTTGCCGCCGGTGGCGCGGGCGATCTCGATGAGGGCGTGCTCGCCGCCGGTGTTGCGCCCGGCGCTGGCCTCGATGGGGACCACGATGATGCTGTAGACGATGGCCTCGGCCTCCTGCGCCTCGCGCACTGCCGCAGCGTAATCGGTCTGGCTGGCGGTGTCGCCGCCATCGGTGATCACCACCATCACCTTGCGTCCCTGGCGGTCTTCCAGCGTCAGGCTGCCGAGGTAGATGGCGTCGTAGAGGGCGGTAGCGGCGCCCAGGCGCACCTGCTCGATGCCGCGGTCGATCTCCCGCAGGTTGGCGGTGAAGGGTATGACCTCATCCACGTACTCGCTGAACTGGTAGAGGGCGAGGGCGTCCACCGGCCGCAGGATGGAGTGAGCGAAGCGGCGCGCCGACTCCAGTTCCAGCTTGATGTCCTTGCGCGTGCTCAGGCTGGTGTCCACCGCCAGCACGATGGAGAGGGGCAGGCCCGACTCGCGATCGAAGACGGCGATCTGCTGCGGCACGCCGTCTTCCAGCACCTGGAAGTTGTCTTTCTGGAGGTTGGCGACGGGTGCGCCGTGCTCGTCCACCACGGTGGCGAAGACGTTGACCAGGCGCACATCCACCTTGAAGGTGGATTGGTCGGAGTCCTGGGTGACGGCTGGCGGCGGGGCCTGCGCTTGCGCCGGCGTCACCGACAGCCCGCCGGCGGCCACCAGCAGCAGGACGAGGAGTGGTCTCATGGGGAACCGTTCACTTAGATGCGCCCTGCGCCCCTTCTGTCGTTGCCTTCGGGATATCTGCGGGAAAAGGTTCGCCATCCGCCCACACCGCTCCGTCTTCGAAGTACTCCTTCTTCCAGATGGGGACCTTCTTCTTGAGGGTGTCGATGAGCCAGCGGCAGGCCTCGAAGGCGGGGGCGCGGTGGGCGGAATAGACGGCGATGAGCACGCTGCTCTCCCCGATCTGGATGCGCCCCAGGCGGTGCACCAGGGCCAGGTTGCGGATGGGGAACTTCTCTCGCGCTTCGGCGGCCAGGCGGCGCAGTTCCCCAAGCGCCATGGGCTCGTAGGCTTCGTAATCCAGGTAGAGGGTCTTGCGGCCGCGGGTGTGGTTGCGGGCCACGCCATCGAAGATCACCACCGCGCCGTCTTCCGGCTTCTCCAGCGGGGGAATGATGTCGTGGGGGACGATGCGCTCGCGCACCAGCCGGACCGCCGGCTCGGCCGCCGCCGGCGCGCCGCCGCTGACCGGGGGCAGCAGGGCGACTTCGTCGTTCTCGCGCAAGGGCTGGCCAGCCGCGGCATATTCCTGGTTGACGGAGAGGGCGAGCGAAGGCAGGAACTGCTCCAGCCGCGGGAACTCTTCCTGATAGCGGGCCAGCAGGTCGGCGAGGGTGGCGCCGGCGGGCAGGGCCATCGAGTCGCTTCCCCGCCCCACCACGTCCTTCAGCATGCCGAAAAACAGGACACGAACCTGCATAGTTCGGAGAACCCGACCGCGCCCTAGCTTACGCTGGAACCTTGCTCAGGACCTTCTCCCGCTCCTCAGCATCCTTCCGCTCCTCGGCGGGGGTGGAGGGCAGGGCCAACTCCAGCACCTCTTCGATGGTGGTCACGTAGTGGATCGTGAGTCCCTCGAGCTGGTCAGGGGTGAGGTCCTCCTCCACATTCATCTTGTTCTCGGCGGGCAGGATGATGTCGCGCACGCCGGCGCGCTTGGCGGCCAGCACCTTCTCCTTGATCCCACCCACGGGCAGCACGTTGCCGCTGAGCGTCATCTCGCCGGTCATGGCGGTCAGGGGTCGCACGCGGCGGTCGGTCAGCAAGGAGGTCAGCGCGGTCACCATGGTCACGCCGGCGGAGGGACCGTCCTTGGGGATGGCGCCCGCGGGCACATGGATGTGCAGGTCGTGGTCCTTGAAGAAGTCTTCCGAGATGCCCAATTTGCCCGCATTGGAGCGCACCCAGGTGTGGGCCACTGTGATGGACTCCTGCATCACCTGGCCGATCTGCCCGGTCAGCAATGGTGCGGCGCCCTTGCCTGACATCTTGTTGGCCTCGACGAAGAGCACGTCGCCGCCGGTGGGGGTCCAGGCCAGGCCCACGGCCACGCCCGCGCGCTTGGTGCGCTCCGCAATCTCGCCCTCGACGCGGATCTTGATCCCGCCCAGGAACTCGTGAATGGCCTCCTGGTCGACCACCAGCTTCCCGGTCTTGCCTTCGGCGATGCGCCGCGCCTGCTTGCGGCAGATGGTGCCGATGTTGCGCTCCAGGTTGCGCACGCCCGCCTCGCGCGTGTAGTGGCGGGTGATGATGCGGATGGCCTCGTCGGGGAACACGATCTGCTCGGCGGTGACCCCGTTCTCCTGGATCTGCCGCGGCACCAGGTAGCGGCGCGCGATGTGCAGCTTCTCCTCCTCGGTGTAGCCCTGCAGCTCGATGATCTCCATGCGGTCGCGCAAGGGATCGGGGATGGGGTCGAGCATGTTGGCGGTGGTGATGAACAGCACCTTCGACAGGTCAAAGGGCACGTCAAGATAGTTGTCGCGGAAGCTGTTGTTCTGCTCCGGATCCAGGGTTTCGAGCAGGGCGGAGGAGGGATCGCCGCGCCAGTCCTTGCCCAGCTTGTCCACCTCGTCCAGCATGAAGACGGGGTCGTTGGTCTCGGCGCGGCGGATGCCCTGGATGATCTGCCCGGGCAGGGCGCCGATGTAAGTGCGGCGATGGCCGCGGATCTCGGCCTCGTCGTGCACCCCGCCCAGCGACAGGCGCGTGAACTTCCGCCCCAGCGCCCGCGCGATGGACTTGCCCAGCGAGGTCTTGCCCACTCCCGGCGGCCCCACAAAGCAGAGGATCGGCCCTTTCATGGTGGGCTTCAGGCGGCGGACCGCCAGGTAATCCAGGATGCGGTCCTTCACCTTCTGCAGGTCGTAGTGGTCGGCGTCGAGGATCTCCTTGGCCTTGAGGATGTCGACCTCCACCCCGGAGGACTTGGCCCAAGGCAGCACCGCCAGCCATTCGATGTAGTTGCGGGTGACGGAATAGTCGGCCGCCATGGGCGAGATGCGGGCCAGGCGCCCCAGCTCCTTCATCGCCTCTTTCTTCACTTCCTCGGGCATGCCCGCGGCCTCGATCTTCTGCTTCAGTTCCTCGACGTCGCGCTGGGTCTCGTCCTGCTCGCCCAGTTCTTTCTGGATGGCCTTCATCTGCTCGCGCAGGTAGTATTCGCGCTGGGTCTGCTGCACCCGGTCCTGCACCTCGGACTGGATCTTGGTGCGCAACTGCTGCACCTCCAGTTCCTTGGCCAGGTGCTGGTTGATGCGCTCCAGGCGGATGCGGACGTCGGTGGTCTCCAGGATCTCCTGCTTGTCCTTGGTGGAGAGCGAGGGCAGCGAGGAGGCGATGAAGTCCACCAGGCGCCCCGGCTCCTCGATGTTCATGGCGATGGTCTGCAATTCGTCGGAGAGCGTGGGCGAACCCGAGACGATCTGCTGGAACAGGGTCAGCACGTTGCGCTGCAGCGCCTCTTCCTCGGCGCTGTGGGCGGGGCCGGTCTCCTCCACCGGCTCCAGGATGGCCCGCAGGTGTGGAGTCACCTGCACGTATTCCTTCAAGCGCACTCGCTCCAGGCCTTCGGTGAAGACGAACAGGCTCTGGTTGGGCATCTTGACCACCTTGTGCACGGTGGCCAGCGTACCGATGGTGAATAGATCGGTGGGCTGAGGCTGGTCGACGCGCGCTTCGCGCTGCGCCACCACCACGATGGTCTTGTCCTCGCCCAGGGAGTTGATCAGGTTGACCGAGGCTTCCCGGCCCACGGTCAGGGGCAGCACCGCATGGGGAAACAGCACGGTGTCGCGCACCGGCAGCACCGGCAGGATATTGGAGCCCCGCGGCACGTGCCGCCCGCCCTCCTCGTGCTCGACGTTATGAGTCTGGTTGGCCATATCTTACCTATCAAGGATAACCAATAGATGATACTGCGCCTGCGTAAGTTGCAGGACGGGTCTTGGCTGGAAAGGAACTCTCCGCGCCTTCGGATTGTAGCGGAAGGGGTTGGCGCCAGCAATCGCGGGAAATGCGCCTCTGCCGGAGGCCGGGCCTAAGCCGTCTCGATCACCAGGTTGCCGGCGCGGTCCAGCCGGAAGCGCATACCGGGAGGAACCACCGTGGTGGCGCTGTACTCCGTGACCACCGCCGGGCCGCGATAGGTCTTTTCGGGCGTGAGCTGGTCGCGCTCCCAGATGGGCGTGGGGTAGCGCCGGCTGTCGAAAAGGATGGGCGTGCGCAGCACCGGTGCGGCCCGGCGCTGCCCTGCCCGAGCGCGGCCCGCGGGCGGGCGCGGCGAGGCGATGCGCGCGCGCAGCCGCAGGGTCACCACTTCGACCTCGCGCCCGGGATGGCAGTAGCCGTAGCGGCGCTGGTGCTCGCGGTGGAAGGCTTCCAGCCACGCCGCGGTGAAGGGGACATTCAGCTCGTATCCCTGGCCGTGGTAGCGCAGGTCCAGGCTGCGCCAGCAGTCCACACTGCCCTGCCATCCCTCGCGCTTCAGGTCGCGGCGAGCCGCGCGTTCCAGCTTCAGAAACTCCGCCTCCAGCCGCTGCCGCGCGATCCCCTCGGAGGCCCGCCACAGCACGCTGCGCGAGTCGTCCTTCACCACGTCGCTCACCAGGATGCCGAAGGCGGAGAGCGCTCCCGGGTACTCGGGCACGATGACGCGCGGGATGCCCAGCGCCCGCGCCAACTCGCAGGCATGCATGCCGCCCGCGCCTCCGAAGGCCACCAGGGTGAAGTCGCGCGGGTCGTAGCCGCGCTCGACGGAAACCACGCGGATGGCCTTTTCCATGGTGGCGTTGACGACGCGGATCACCCCGGCGGCGAACTCTTCCGGCGAGAATCGGGAGCGGTTGCGACGCAGCCAGCGCGCGACGGTGCGACGCGCGCGCTCCAGATCCAGCTTGAATTCTCCACCCAGGAAGCGCTCCGGGTGCAGGTGCCCCAGCAGCAGGTTGGCGTCGGTGACGGTGGGCAGTTCGCCGCGGCCGTAGCAGATGGGACCAGGGTCGGCGCCCGCCGACTCCGGTCCAACGCGCAGCGCGCCGGCGGCGTCGAAGCGCGCCAGCGAGCCGCCGCCC
>DASPRL010000215.1 GCA_035624475.1 Terriglobales bacterium | reverse complement strand
TCTGTGCCCTCTGTGTCCTCTGTGGTTAACTCAGGATCCCCATCTTCTTCCCCACCCGCTTCAGCACTTCCAGTGCGCGGTCCAATTCGTCGCGCGTGTGAGTGGCGGTCATGATGGTGCGCACCCGCGCCTTGCCCTCGGGCACCGTGGGGAAGGTGATGCCCGTCCCCAACACGCCCTCCCGGAAGAGCGCGCGCGAGAACTCCATCGTGGTCTTGCCCTCGCCCAGGATGATCGGCGTGATCGGCGTCTCGCTCTTGGGCGTATTCACCCCGCCGATGTTGTAGCCCAGCCCCGCCAGCTCCTTCTTCCAGTAGCGCGTGTTCTCCCACAGCCTCTCGATGCGCTCCGGCTCCTGCTCCAGCACTTCAAACGCCGCGATGCAGGTGGCGGCCACCGAGGGCGGATGCGAGGTGGAGAACAGGAAGGGCCGCGCCCGGTGATAGAGAAAGTCGATCAGGTCGCGGGTCCCGCAGACGTAGCCGCCCAGCGCCCCGATGGCCTTCGACAGTGTCCCCACCTGGATGTCCACCCGCCCGTGCACGTTGAAGTGATCGATGGTGCCGCGCCCGTTCCGCCCCAGCACTCCCGAAGCGTGCGCGTCGTCCACCATCATGATGGCGCCATACTTCTCGGCCAGGTCGCAGAGCGCGGGCAGCGGCCCCACGTCGCCGTCCATGGAAAACACGCCGTCGGTGATGAGCAGCTTCCGCCCTGGCTCATTTTTCACCGAGGCCAGTTGTTCCTCGGCGTGCGCCATGTCCTTGTGGCGGAAGACCAGGATCTTGGCCTTCGACAGCCGCGCCCCGTCGATGATGGAGGCATGGTTCAGCTCGTCGGAGACGATGAAGTCCTCCTTGCCCAGCACCGCCGAGACCGTGCCCGCGTTGGCCGCGAAGCCCGATTGGAAGACCACGCAGGCTTCCACCCCCTTGAAGCGCGCGATCTTCTCCTCCAGCTCCATGTGGATCCTCATGGTGCCGGCGATGGTGCGCACTGCTCCTGAGCCCACACCGTATTTCTTCGTCGCTGCCAGGGCCGCCTCGCGCAGCTTGGGGTGCGTGGTCAGGCCCAGATAATTGTTGGAGGCCAGGTTGATGACGTGCCTGCCGTCGAAGGTGCACTCCGGCGCCTGCTCGTCCTCCAGCACCCGCAACTGGAAGTGCGTGCCCTTGTGCTTGAGCTCGTTCAGTTGGTCGGTGAGGTACGAGAGCGGATTGGCGCGGGTGGTCGGTGTCGCCATCGGTTCCTCGCGGATGCGCGGGTGACGCGGATTTCGAAGCCCATCAGTGTAATACCGCGCCCCGCGCGGGGGAACTCTCCATCCGCGTTGATCCGCGTGCATCCGCGGCGAAGAAGCTATTTCACCCCGTTGGGGTACAGCAGGATCTTCGAGGCCTCACCGGTCTTCAGCCGCTCCATGCCCTTGGCGAAGTCCTTCATGGCCAGCTTGTCGGTGATCACTGGGTGCAGCTCCAGCTTGTGGGCCTTGAGCAGTGCCGTCATCTGGTACCAGGTCTGGTACATGCGCCGCCCGTTGATGCCCTGGATGGTGATGCCCTTGAAGATGATGTCCTCGGAGAAGTTCAGCGAGATGGGCTTGGAGGTGAGCCCCAGGAGGGAGATGCGTCCGCCGCGGCGCACGATGTCGAAGCCGGTCCGGATGGCGTCGGGGTGGCCGGCCATCTCCAGCACCACGTCCACCCCTGTGCCATCCGTGGCCTCCATCACCTTCTTGACCACGTCTTCCTTGCTGGGGTCGAGCACGTAGTCCGCTTTCATCTGCTTGGCGATCTTGCGCCGGTGCTCGTTGACCTCGATAGCGAAGACGGTGGTGGCGCCGCAGGCCCGCGCCACCGCGATGGCGAACAGCCCGATGGGCCCGCAGCCGGTGATGGCCACCGTCTTGGCCGCGATCTCCCCCGCCAACACGGTGTGCACCGCGTTGCCCAGCGGGTCCAGGATGGAGGCGTACTCGCGTGGGATGGCCGGATCCAGCTTCCAGATGTTCGATTCGGGGATGACCACATACTCGGCGAAGGCGCCGTTGGCGTCCACCCCGATGATCTTCACGTGCTGGCAGATGTGAGCCTCGCCGATGCGGCACTGCAGGCACTTGCCGCAGGCCACGTGCATCTCCGCCGAGACGAAGTCGCCCTCCTTCACCGACGTCACCTCGTCGCCGAAGGCCGCCACCTCGCCGCAGAACTCGTGCCCGGGAATGAGGGGCGGGTGGATGCGATGCGCTGCCCACTTGTCCCAGTCGTAGATGTGCAGGTCGGTGCCGCAGATGGACGCCACCTTGACCTTGACCAGCACGTCCTGGCGCCCGAACTTGGGGATGGCCACGTCGCGGATCTCGATGCCCGCCGCGGCCTTGGGCTTCACTACCGCCAGCATGGTCTGAGCCATTGCGACCACCTTATGAGTGCAGAGTAGACGCCGAAAAAGCACTCAATTCTAGCACCCACGGCGCGGGCGGCCTCGGTGACCGCGGTCACAGGCTAGAATGAGGCTGCCCGTGAAGCGCTTGCCTCTGGCCGCGGCCCTCTTCCTGCTCGCCGGGATCCTTCCGGCGCAGTCGCCGCCGCCGCCCGCCGCGCATGCCGATTTCGTCGCCCGCCTGGTGGCGGCCGCGGATGAGCGCCCCCAGCACCAGGTCCGCTACGACTCGAGCTACCGCCGCATCCCCTATCCCAGTGGCGACGTGCCGCCCGACGTCGGCGCCTGCACCGACGAGATCGTGCGCATCTACCGCGCCGTGGGCATCGACCTGCAGAAGGAGGTCCACCAGGACATGCTCACCCACTTCAGCGCCTACCCGCACAAGTGGAGATTGAGCCGTCCCGACTCCAACATCGACCATCGCCGCGTGCCCAACCTTGCGGTGTTTTTTGCGCGCCACGGCCAGAGCCTGCCGGTGACGGCGGACGCGAAGGATTATCAGCCAGGCGACCTCGTCACCTGGGACCTGGGCGGCGGCACGCCTCACATCGGCATGGTGGTGGACCGCAAGACCTTGTTCGGGGGCCGCCACCTGGTCGTGCACAACGTGGGCGAGGGCCCCAAGATGGAAGACGTGCTCTTCGCTTGGCGGGTCACCGGGCACTACCGCTACTACGGCTCCGCTCGCTAGCGCGCTACTTCTGCGGCTCCTTGTGCTCCGACTTCGCCCACTTCTTCTCCGCGGCCAGCGCTTCCGGCGTCTCCGACATCCCCCGCGGGATGCTCAGCGTCTTCCACGCCGCACCCTTCATGTGCTTCGCCCAGAAGAGGATCTGCCCGATGTGGTGGGCGTAGTGGGCGAGCTGGCGGTTGATGGCTTGCAGCGCCGCGTAGCTCTCACCCCGCACCGTCACCGTGCGCGCCAGGTCGGCGGGCGTGAGCCCGCCCACGGCCTCGAAGACCGTCTTCCAGCCCGCCTCCCAGGCCTGCATGAGCTGCTCGCGAGTGGCGCCGGCGGGCATCTCGAACTCCTGGTCGCGATGCCGCCAGGGCTTCTCCAGGTCGGTGGTGAAGAAGTCGGTGAAGCGGGAGCGCATGTTGCCCGCCAGGTGCTTCACCAGGACGGCGATGCTGTTGGATTCGGGATCGCCGGGCGCGCGGAAGAACTCCTCGTCGCTCAACTGCGCCAGCGCGGCTTCCGCCTGGCGCTTGTTGCCGCGGAACTGCCGCTGCACTTCATCGAGATAGATGCGCCCCACATCGTCGCTCATGGTTTCCCCCATCCGCCGCCGCCCGGCGACTCCACGCGCACGCGCTCGCCGGCCTTCAGGCGCGTGCTGGCCTTGCTGGGCAGGATCTCCTCGCGGCCATCACGTCGTAGAACGATAGTTCTGCCGGGCGCGCCGTTTTTCCCGCCCGCCAGCCCGCGCGGCCCCCGCTTGCGCCGGTCGGAGAGGATGGTGACCTCGGCGCCGGTCAGAACCTCCACCTCGCGCACGATGCCGTCGCCGCCGCGCTGCTTCCCCGCACCGCCGGAGCGCGGCCTGAGTGAGTAGCGCCGCACGCGGAAGGGATAGGCGTACTCCAGCGCCTCCGCCGGCGTGTTCAGCGAGTTGGTCATGTGAGTATGGATGCCGGAGACGCCCGGCTTGGTGGGCCGCGCCCCCAGGCCCCCGGCGATGGTCTCGTAGTAGGCGAAGGGCTCGCCCGTGCGCGGGTCCATGCCGCCGATGGTCAGGTTGTTCATCGTCCCCGAAGAGCCCGCGAGGATCCGCGCCGGCAGCGCCTTGGCCAGCGCCTGCAAGAGCACGTCCACGATGCGCTGCGAAGTCTCGACGTTGCCGCCCGCCACCGCCGCCGGCGGGCGCGCATTCACCACCGTGCCCGCGGGCGCGATCACGCGGATGGGACGCATCAGCCCCGCCGTCGCCGGCACCTCCTCCGCCAGCAGGCAGCGGAAGACGTAGAAGCACGCCGAGTAGGTGATGGCCTCGACCGCATTGATCGAGCCTTCGACCTGCGGATCGGTGCCCTGGAAATCTACCGTAACTGTGTGGGGGCGGATCTTCGATCCGCCCTTCGATCCGCCCTTGTGAAATGTGATGCTCGCCGCGATGCGCACCGGCTTGCCCGTCACGCCGTCATCGTCCAGGAAGTCCTCGGCGCGGAATGTTCCACGTGGAACGCGGGCGAGGAAGGCGCGCATCATCTCTTCCGAGTAGTCGAGCAGGTCGCGCGCCGCGCGGCGCACGCGCGCCAGGCCATAGCGCCCCACCACCTCGGCCAAGCGTACGCTGCCGGTGTGGCAGGCGGCGATCTGCGCCCCCAGGTCGCCTTCGCGCTCGTGCGGCGTGCGCACGTTGTTGAGCAAGAGCGCCAGGACGTCGGCCTCCATCCTGCCCGCGCGCATCAGCTTCACCGGCGGGATGCGGACGCCCTCCTGGTAGGTCTCGCGGCACAGTCCCATGGAGCCGGCGTAAGCGCCGCCCACGTCGGCGTGATGGGCGCGCGACGCCACGTAGAAGTGCGGTGGCGGCCTGCGGCCGCGTTCCAGGTCCTTCGACGCGCGCGCCAAGGTGCGGCTCGCCTGCGCTCGCCGCAGAAGTCCGGCGCGCTCGCTCAGGATGACACTCTCATTGAGGAACACCGGCGCCACCAGGGTGATGTCGGGCAGATGCGTGCCGCCGCAGAAGGGGTCGTTGAGCATGGCCACATCGCCGGGCTCCAGGCGCAGGCGCGCGATGGCGGCGCGCACCGACATGGGCATGGAGCCCAGGTGCACGGGCATGTGGTCGCCCATGGCGATCACCTCGCCGGCGGCGTCGAAGACGGCGCAGGAGTAGTCGCGCCGCTCCTTGATGTTGGGGGAGAAGGCGGTGCGGCGCAGCGACGCTCCCATCTCCTCGGCGATGGAGTGGAAGATGTTCTTGAAGATCTCGAGCTCGACGGGGTCGCGGCGCATGGTGTCTCCGGTCGCGGCCCCCGAGTGTACGACATCGCGGCGTCACGCGACAGCCCGCGAGGCCGAAACCCTTCTGTCACCTCGCCTGCTCAAATAGCGATTGACACGCCCGCACCACCACCGCAATATCGTGACTACGATCTCACGATGTCCCCGGCATGGGGTGAGGTCGCACAAGGGAGAAACAGAATCCAAACGGAGGAAACGCTCATGATGAAGAAGAAGAAGAAAAAGGCGAAGAAGAAAAAGCACTGAGCGAGGCGAGTCCTCGCTGAGACCGGCCCCCGCCCACCGCGGGGGCCTTTTGCTTGCCCGCTATTGACGCTCGCCGGGTCCCGCCGTACTATCGCGCTGCGCCCTTCTGCAGACTCTGGGCATGAGCCGCCGCAAACCAGCTTCCGCGAAGAAGACCGGCGAGGTCGTCATCCCCGACAAGCTCTACTTCCGTATCGGGGAGGTGGCTCGGCTGTGCCGCTTGCCCGCCTACGTGCTGCGCTTCTGGGAGACGGAGTTCCCGCAACTGCGCCCCGGCAAGAGCGACACCGGGCAGCGCATGTACCGCCGCCGCGAGGTGGAGAACGCCCTGCGCATCAAACGCCTGCTCTACGAGGAAGGCTTCACCATCGCGGGCGCGCGCCAGCACTTGCGTTCCGAGATCAAGAGCGGGAAGCTGCAGCCCGCCCTGCCCTTCGCCCCCGCCCCGGCCACGCGCGACGGCCTGAAGCACGTGCGCCAGGGACTCAAGGAGATCCTCACCATCCTGCAAGGCAGACGCTGACGCGCGCGCCTGCTTCAAGAGGCCCCCATGAAGAACTCTGCCATCCTCCTTCTCGTCGTGACGCTGCTGGCCGGGGGCGCCGCCGCCCAGCACCACCCCATGGCCATGCCGGTCTCCACCACCGCCCACCTGGAAGTAGTCGACGACGCCGGCAGCGAGGTCCTGAGCGTGCGCCTGGGGCCGCTGGACCTGCCCGCCCACGCCGGCCACATGGCGGTGGCGCAGCCCGCACCCATGATCCTGGAGATCCCCTTCGAGGGCTGGCTCACCGCCTACCATCCCCGGCTGGTGGACGCCGCCGGCACCACCCTAACCGGGCGCATGCTGCACCACGTAGCCTTCTGGAACACCGGGCGCTCCGACTTCCTCTGCCCCAACAAGCTGGAGCACATCTTCGGCGCGGGCAGCGAGATAAACGACTGGCCGGCGCAGCCCGGGGTCGGCTATCGCGTGCATCCCGGCGACAAGATCCGCATCACCAGCATGTTCCACAATCCCACCGACACCAGCTATCCCGCCGTGTACCTGGAGGTACGGGTGGAGTACAAGACGGCGGCCGAGGCGCAACTGGCCAGCGTCTATCCCGCCTGGTTCGACGTGCAGGCGTGCGGCGACTCCGCCTACGACCTGCCGCCGGGTGTGAACGTCCACACCGGCAGCTTCACCTTGAGCTTCTCCGGAAAACTCCTGGGGGTAGGAGGCCACCTGCACGACTACGGCAAGGGCCTCACCCTGGCCGACGATAGCAGCCAGGACACGATCGCCGACCTGCCCGCCACCACCGACAAGCACGGCCACCTGCTCTCCACGCCCATCAAGCTCTTCTTCGACCGCGGCGGCTATCCCCTGGCTCGGGGGCAGGTGCTGACCGTCTCCGCGAAGTACGAGAATCCCACGGGGCAGGCCATTCCCGAGGGCGCCATGGGCATCGTGGTGGGCTACTTCCTGCCCGACGCCGACGCGGAGATGGCCAAGCTGAAGCGCTGAGACCCTAGCCGGCCTTGGCTACCGGCGGCGCGGCAAAGCTGGCCACCGCCTCCTCGACCGTGTCGTAGGTCTCGAAGATGGTGCCCACGCGCGTAATGTCCATCACATTCTTGACTTTGGTCGCCAGGCCGGCCAGCTTGATGACCCCGTTCGCGTTTCTCGCCGCGACATGCAGGCCTACCAGCGTGCCGATGCCGTTGCTGTCGATGTGGTCGACCTGGGTCAGGTCGAGGACGATGCGGGGCGACAGGCCGATCAGGTTCCTCACCAGTTGGCGCAACTCCGCGGTCTCGTCCCCGAAGATGATCCGTCCGCGGCAGTCCACCACGGCCACATCGCCGACGTTGCGGGTGGCGGTATGAAGCTTCATGGGTTGGAGCCTCCTGCGGGAAGCCGAAGGACAGGAGGATCCCCCACACGATCCTCCCACGCTTCCCAGTCATGATTCTCGGCAAAGCCCGAGCGGAAATGCAGTGACGCGGTTCACACCGCCGTGTGAGAGGAGCCGCGGCGCCAGGGCCAGGCGCTGCCCGGCACCTCGCAGGAGGCGCACAGGTCGCGCACCCCGGAGAGGAAGACTCCCGCCGCCATCAGCAGCATGAACCAGCGCACCACGGGCAGGACGGGCGCGGGCGTCAGCAGCAGGCGGGTGGGCGCGTTCCACCACGTCCACAGCGTGGGCAAGAGGAAAGCCAGCATCGCCCCGTAGACGATGCCCATGACGGCGTGCATCACCCGCTCCCCCGGGTAGACGCCGCCCAGGGGCTTGCGGATCCAGTCTTCCACCACGAAGTCCCAGAGCGTGAGCACGACCTCGGTGAGCAGCAGGGCGGCCAGCGCCGCCGCCCACGCGCCCTGCCAGACTATCCAGGGCAGCGTGCTGAAGAGGATGGCATAGACGAAGTCGCGGAACGCGTGCAGGCGGAGCTCCGAGCCCGCGCTCCGGCCCAGGCCGGGAAGCCGCGCCCGCCACTCGTGAAAGTAGAGGGTGTCGGCCGCTCCCAGCAGGGCCAGGGCAAAGAGCAGGTACAGCGCGGTGCTCACGGCTGAGCTTCCTCCATGTCGAGGTACCCCGCGTAGGCGAGCAGCAAGCCTGCGAGCGGGGCCTCCACCCTGACACTCACCTGGACACGATCGCCGGCGCCCGCCGCGACCTCGGCGTTGACGCGAGGGGAGAGCATCCCCGGCAATCTTACTCGCAGAGCGCCCAGGGCGAGCGCCGAACCCGCCGGCTGGAAGAGGAGTGCGCCGTCCTGGGCGCGTAAGCGCAGGCACAGCTCCAGGCAGCCGAAGCGTTCCGCAAGCAGGCCGTCGCGGCCGGGGTACTGGCGGCTCACGAGTTCCTGCCCTCCGAAGTCGCGCTGCCAGATCTCGCAGGAGACGCCCCGGCGGAGTTCGGAACGGACCGCCAGGCGCGTCGGGACGGCTTCGCCGGCACGGGGAAAACCGAGCAGCCAAGTCGTCAGGCGCGCCAGCAGGACACGGCCGCGCTGGACGCGAAAGACGCCTGCTCCCTGCGCCCTCCCCAGGCCGTGCATCCGTTGCACCTTGGGATCCAGTTCCGTCCAGGCGGCGCCCAGCAGGCTGGGATACAGCGCCGCGCTGGTGCCGCTGGCCATGGCGGCCCATAGCATAGCTGGGATGGCGGGGCACCTGCACCCGGGGTGCTAGAATGCGGCCTCGATGCTGAAGACCACGGGCAAACCGTGGATGTCGGCGGTGCTGTGGGCCGCCGCCGCCTACAACCTGGTGTGGGGAGCGGCCGCGGTGCTCGACCCTGGGCTGCTCTTCCGATTGGCCAAGATGCCGCCACCGAACTATCCCGCCATCTGGCAGTGCGTGGGGATGATGGTGGGAGTCTACGGCGTGGGTTATGCCATCGCCGCCACCGATCCCCTGCGCCACTGGGCGCTGGTGGCGGTGGGCTTCCTGGGCAAGCTGGCGGGCCCGCTGGGCCTGGTGTATTCGGCGTGGCAGGGCACTCTGCCCTGGCGCGCCGGCTGGCTCAACCTGACCAACGACTTGATCTGGTGGCTGCCCTTCGCCCTCATCCTGCGGGCCGCCTGGCGCCACCGGGGCGTTGCCTGCCCACGCTAGAACCAGGGTAAGCACGGGGTTACTTCGGGTTACCTCAGGTTACCCCGGTGCGTTGACCCTGACCCAGAACTACTGTCTAATCTATCAGGTAGGAAGTGATTGGGCCTCTCTAACAGCATGGGGGGAGGAGAACGTTGAACGTCGCACGTTGCGTATCGTCGAAGCTTGCCTTGGCTGCTGGCATCCTTCTGGTGCTGGCGCCGTTGCGGGCCACGCGTGGAGGGGCCGCGGAGTATGTGCCGCTCCACACCACTACCGACTGGAGCCAGCACCACCTGCTGTTCTCAGGGCCGGCCAACGAGTATCAGGCCTGGCAGTTGCGGCAGTCGCAGCGCTACCGGCAGCAGGTGATCCAGCGTCAGGCCGCGGCCCGCGGCCCGCTCACTGACCGGGTGGGGCCGGTGCCCATCGTGCCGCCGGCTCCGCTGGGACGCTGGCAAATCAGCCAGCCTCCGCTCCATCGGGATTGGGGGATGTCGCTGGGAGCCGCCGGCACCTCCGGCGTGGGGAAGTACCCGGCGAAGTTCAGCTTCGACGTCAACGCCACCCCCAGTTGCGCCAATGACTTCGTGGTCTTTACCACCAGTCTCACCGGCGGACAGTCGGCGGTGGCGGCCAGCCGCACGGGAACCTTCACCAACGTGCCCGCCAACGGGCAGACGGTAACCATCAACGGGACGCTGGTGCTCACCGCCAGCACGACGTTGAACACGGGGACCAACTTCCTCATCGGCTCGGGCGGCACCGTAGCCCAGAACGCTGCCGCTACCGCCACCAACCTGGCGGCAGCCATCGTGCGCAATGGAGCCGGCGTGGGCGTGACCGGCAGCTCCGCCGGCGCAGTGGTGACGGTGACCGCCGCCACCGCCGGAGTCGGCGGCAACAGCATCACCCTGGCCGAGGGCCTGAACAATTTCACCTGGGCCGGCGCGACCCTGACCGGCGGCCTGGACGCCACCGGCAGCATCGTCGCGTTCAATCAGCTCTATTCCGCCCAGGGCAGCACGGGCGGCCTGTGCAACCAGAACGGCCCCTCCATCCTGTGGTTTTACAATACCAACCCCTCCGGCGATGCGACCGGGACGACCCTCACCTCCCCGATCCTCTCCATCGACGGCAGCAAGGTGGCTTATGTGGAGTCGCGGACCAACGCCAACGGGGGCTCCATCCTGCACATCCTGAAGTGGAAGGCGGGCCAGGGCAGCGCAGCGGCGGCCGTGGCGCCCGACCAGGTCGTGGCTTCCTGGAGCTCGTGTACGGCGGGCAATTCCTGCATCGTCAACCTGACCTTCAACGGCGCCCAGCCCGACACCAACTCCTCGCCCTTCTACGATTACAACAACGACGTGCTCTACGTGGGGGACGACAACGGCCGGCTGCACAAATTCACACCGATCTTCAGCGGGACTCCCGCGGAGGTGACCACGGGCTGGCCCATCACCGTGAACAGCGGCGCCATCCTCACCGGGCCGGTCTTCGATTCCACCTCCGGCAACATCTTCGTGGGCGACAGCACCGGGCGGTCCAGCTACGTGCGGGAGAGCGGCAGCAGCGTCGGCGCCTGTGGCGCCGGCAGCCCGCCGTGCCTGGGCGGAACCAACCTCGCGCCCGGCGGGCACCTCGCGGATCCACCCATCGTCGACAGCACCACCGGCCGGGTCTTCTGGTTCAACGGCTTCACCAACGGCGCCGCCACCAGCACCACCACCGGCCAGTTGATCCAGACGGACACCGCGCTGACCGCGGGCTCGCGCCGCGCGATCTCCTTCACCGGCAACGGCCCCATCGTCTACGACATGCACGTCGGCACCTTCGACGACGCCTACTTCAACAGTTCCCCGGGCTCGATCACCGGCTTCCTCTATCTGTGCGCGCGCGAGCCGGGACACGTCGACCACCAGGCCTTGTTCCGCGTGGGCTTCAACAGCGCCGGGCTGATGAACACCAGCACCAACGCCGGGCCGCTGGAGCTGATCAGCAGCACCTCGGCCGGAGGCGCGTGCTCCCCCCTCGCCGAGATCAAGAACGGCGCCACCGACCGCCTGTTCGTGAGCATCGGGGGCAGCGGCGAATATGGGGGCTGCACCACCGCCTGTGTCTACTCCTTCGACATCACCAGCGCCTTCCCCAGCACCACGGCCGCCGTGTTCACGCTGCCGGCGCCCGCGGCGCAGAACGCAGGGGCGACCAGCGGCTTCGTGATCGACAACGTGAGTTCGTCCAGCCAGGCCTCCAGTATCTACTTCACCACCACGGTGAATTCCACCGCGGGCCAATCCTGCGGCGGGAAGGCGGGCGTCGGCTGCGGGGTGAAGCTGACGCAATCGGGACTGAACTAGCGCCCACCGCCAGGATCCTGGCAAGTGCGTGGCCCAGGCCCGCGCCTCCGCCGGCGCCGGAGCTGAGGCGATCCATCCCAGATGGCGGTTGCGTGGGGGGGGAGGGCATTACAATCCCCAACGCGTCCCCGGAGGCTGCGCATGGCCATCGAGGTCAAGGGCACGACCACGCTGCTGCAGGTGTTCGACATGGCCGCCTCGCTCCGGTTCTACTGCGACGGGCTGGGCTTCGAGATCGTGGCCACCGATCAGAACACGGTCGCGCCCAACCACAACTGGGTGTGGCTGCGGCTGAATGGCGCCGCCGACCTGATGCTGAACACCGCCTTCGAGTACGACAAGCGTCCGCCGGCCGCCGACCCGCGCCGCGTGGCCATCCACGACGACACCTGCCTCTATTTCGGTGCACCCGATGTGGACGCGGTGTACGCCCATCTGCAGGCCAAAGGCATCCCCTCAGAGAGGCCGCAGGTCGCTCCCTACGGCATGAAGCAGCTCTATCTCCACGATCCGGACGGCTTCGGCATCTGCTTCCAGTGGCGGGCCGACGAGCCGGGGAGTGGGAATCGAGGACGGTAAAAACTGGTCGGGACGGCCGGATTTGAACCGGCGACCACTCGCACCCCAAGTTGAGCCGCTTTGCGGGCGTGAGCGATCCGAGGCGCAGCCGAGGTGAGCGGGAGCCCGCAGGCGAAATCCCGAGCGTAGCGAGGGACCTTGCGGGAATCCAGGCAAAAAACTGGTCGGGACGGCCGGATTTGAACCGGCGACCACTCGCACCCCAAGCGAGTGCGCTACCAGGCTGCGCTACGTCCCGACTGGAGACACCGCCGGGCGGCGGTGCGGGGTAAGTTCATTGTACACGAGCGTCCGCCGCGCCTACATCCCGCCGGGAGAGCGCATGGCCTCGATCTGCTCGTCGTCGATGCCCAGCTTCTTGCGGCCCTCCGGGCTGATGCGGTGCGGCGACCAGGGCGGGTCCCAGACCACGTTGACCTTCACGTTCTGCACCCCCGGCATGGTGGCCAGGGTGGTGCGCACGTTGCGGCTGATCTCGGTGTGCGAAGGGCAGCCCTGGGCGGTCAGGGTCATGTCCACCTCCACGTCGCCCTCGTTCACCTCGACACGGTAGATCAGCCCCAGGTCCACGATGTTCAGCGGGATCTCCGGGTCGTAGCAGAGGCGCAGCTTCTCGATGACGTCTTCCTGGCTGGGCATCCTGGCTATTGTACTTCAGCGGCGGCCCGGCCGGCGCGGCGCCGGCGCCTCCTCCACCACCGCGAACTGCAGCTTGCGCTGCATGCGGTCGATGCGGTCGAGCAGCACCCGCACCTTGTCGCCCAGGGAGTACTTCTTCTTGGAGCGCTCGCCGATGATCTGGCGGGTGTTCTCGCGGTAGGTGTAGCGGTCGCCGGTAAGCGTGCCCAGGGGCACCAGGCCCTCCACGAACAGGTCGAGCAACTCCACGAAGAAGCCGAACTTGGTGACGCTGACGATGAGCGCCTCGAACTCCTCCCCGATGCGCTCCTGCATGAACTTGATCTTCTTCCACTCCATGAGTTCGCGCTCGGCGTCGTCGGCGCGGCGCTCCGACTGGCTGGACTCTTCGGCGATGTCGTGCAATCCGGCCTCGGGGATGGGTCCGCCCAGGGGAGCGCGCTCGTGCCCGCCCTTGCGCGTGTGCGCCTCCAGCCGCTTCGACCACGGCGCCGGGGCCTCGCTGTGCGGCGGCACCCCTCGTCCCGTGCCTTCGCCGCGCAGCACCGCCTTGAGGATGCGGTGGACGATCAGGTCAGGATAGCGCCGGATGGGCGAGGTGAAGTGGGTGTAAGTGGGCGCGGCCAGCGCGAAGTGGCCTTCGTTGATCTCCGAGTACTTGGCCTGCTTGAGCGAGCGCAGCATCAGGTAGGAGAGGATGCGCTCCTCGGGCTTGCCCGCGATCTTCTGGGTCAGCTTCTGGTACATGCGCGGAGTGATGTGGACTTCCTGCGGGATCTCGACCTCGCGGGGGTTGCGGCCGCTGCCCTGGCGCGCGCGCCGGTCGCCGCGCAACTGCAGCCGCTGGATGGGCAGCGCGCCCACCCCCAGGGAGTAGCCGAAGGCGGCAGCCAAGGTCTCGAACTCGTAGACCTTCTTGGCGTCCGGCTTCTCGTGGATGCGGTAGAGCGAGGCGGTGCGCCGGTGCTCCAGGAAGGCGGCCACGCACTCGTTGGCGGCCAGCATGAACTCCTCGATCAGGCGGTGGGCGATATTGCGCTCCGAGGGCACGATGGCCTGCATCATGCCGAACTCGTCGAACTCGATGACCGGCTCGGGCAGGTCGAAGTCGATCGACCCTCGCCGCTGCCGCTTGCGGTTCAGGATCAGCGCCAGCTCGCGCATCAATTCGAAGACGTCGACCAGGCCGTGGTAGCGGGCGCGCTGCCCCGCGTCGCCCTCCAGCACCAGGTTGACGTTGGTGTAAGTCATGCGCTCGGCGGAGCGGATCACGCCCTCGTGCAGCTCGTAGCCCACGATCTCGCCCTGGTGGTCGATCTCCATGACGCAGGAGAGCACCAGGCGGTCGGACTGGGGGCGCAGGCTGCACAGGTCGGTGGAGAGTTCCATGGGCAGCATGGGCACAGCCCGGTCGGGAAAATAGACGGAAGTCCCGCGCAGGCGGGCCTCCTGGTCGAGCGGCGCGCCCGCGCGCACGTAGTGGGCGACGTCGGCGATGTGCACCTGCAGTTCGAAGTTGCCGTTGGAGCGGCGGCGCACGGTGACGGCGTCGTCGAAGTCGCGCGCCGTCTCGCCGTCGATGGTGACGATGGGCAGGCTGCGGTAGTCGCGCCGCTTCCCTACCTCGCCCGCCGGCAGGATTCCGGGGAAGCTTTGCGCCTCGGCCAGCACCTCCGGCGGGAAGCGGTGGGGCAGGTGGAACTTGCGGATGATGATCTCGACGTCCACTCCGAAGTCGTCTTCCGAGCCCAGCACCTCCACCACCCGCCCACGCGGGCTTTGGGTGGGGGTGGGCCACTCGGTGATTTCGACGTCCACTACCAGGCCCTCCAGGTCCTTCCACCCGCTGCTGCGCCGCGCCTCCTCGCCCAGCACCCGGTGTGGCGTTCCCTTCTTTGCCCTGCCTTTCTCTGCGATCTCTGCGGTCTCCGCGGTGAGGCTCTTT
The DNA here is from genome assembly GCA_035624475.1 of Terriglobales bacterium. Classification (NCBI taxonomy): domain Bacteria; kingdom Pseudomonadati; phylum Acidobacteriota; class Terriglobia; order Terriglobales; species Terriglobales bacterium. Next base: position 2,532 of record DASPRL010000215.1, on the reverse strand, counting down.
GGGACCTCCATCCCGCGCGGGATGAGGATGTCCTGGGTGATCTTCTCGTCGATGGGGGTGACGTAGTTGGAGCGAGGGCCGTAGTGGAAGGTGCCGACCACGGTGGCGTGGGCGCGGCCGACCACCCGCAGGATGCGTCCTTCGGCCCGGCCGTCGGCCCGCAGCGGGCCCATCTCCACCAGCACCCGATCGCCGTGCATAGCCGAGCCGATGGCCGGAGGCGGGATGAAGATGTCGCCGCTGAGCCGCTCCTTCAGCGCCGCGCTCTCCGGGATGACGAAGCCGAAGCCGTCGCGGTGCATGCTCAGCCGACCCACCGCTTGGTTGCGGGCGGGGGCCTGGGGCAGGGCGTAGCGGCCGTCCTGCTCGACCAATTCGCCCCGGGCCACCAGCCGGTCCAGCAGTTCGCCCAGCTCGCGGCGCTCCTGGCCGCCGTGCAGGCTCAGGTCGTGGACGATCTGCTTGAACCCTGCCGACTTTCGCGGCTGGCGGGCGAGGTGCTGCAGGATGGCTCTGTCGGTGAGCATTTCTTACTCCCTATCCTACGCGCCCAACCGCGGAAAGATTTCCACGACGATGCGGAAGATTTGCAACAGCGCGGGTCGCGACCATGTCAGCCCGCCATCAGCGGCGGCTGTGCGAGCCTTGGTTTTGGGCCATGCGGCGGCTTCCGGCCTCCACAGCGGGTTTGGCCAGCTAGTTGCTACTTGGTAATGGCTCCCCCGAGAGAATTTTTGAGGACCTCCCCTAATGATCTGGAAACCGTCGCAGTCCCCGTCCACCCCGGCCCCTGCCCCTACTTCCTCCACGGAGAAGCCCAGCATGAGCACCGTTCCGACTCCCAGTTCCCTCCCTGACTCCTCCCGGACCTGCGCCGCCGGCAGCAGCGAGCAGGCCAGCATCGGCAAGTCGCTGACCATCAAGGGCGAGGTGACCGGTTCTGAATCGCTGTTCATCGACGGCCGGGTGGAGGGGTCTATCTCGCTGGCCGGCAACCGCGTCAGCATCGGGCGCAACGGCGCGGTCACTGCCAACATCACCGCCCGCGAGGTGGTGGTGATGGGCAAGGTCAAGGGCAACCTGACCGCCAGTGACCGGGTGGAGATCCGCAACGAGGGCTCGCTCATCGGCGACGTGGTGGCGCAGCGCATCGTCATCGAGGACGGGGCCTACTTCAAAGGCGGCATCGACATCCGCAAGCCGGCCAGAAGGGCGAAGAGCTGGGCCGCGAAGGCAAGGAGAGCGGCAAGATGGAGCCCGTCTCCGCCTCGGCCTCGGGCAGCGCCGCTGCCCGCGCCTGAGGACCGCCATGTTCGGACGCCTGCTGCAAGTGCTGCACCTGGCGTGCGCCCACCGGCGCCTCTCCCGGCCCATCTCCAACGCCTCCACCCGCGAGCACCGCCCGCCCACCAACAATCAGTGGAAGGCGGTGGGCGAGGAGACCGGCGATTACGTCGTCTGCCTCGACTGCGGGCGCGAGTTCCCCTACGACTGGGAGACGATGCAGATCAAGCGCCGCGCCTAGGGACGGTAGAGCTCCCGGGTCTCGCGCGACTCCGGCAGAGGCTCGGGCTGGGTGGGCGCCAGGCGGCGACGCAACTGGCCGGGCAACTCCGAGCGCGTGACCATCAGTCCCACCGCCACCGCCGCCGCCCAAGTCACCGTCACCAGCCCCAGCACCTTGAGATCCGCCTCCCGGCTGCCGTTCAGTGCGATGGAGCGGGTCACGCCGTAGGCCGCCAGCCCGGCGAAGATGGCGGTCAGCAGCGCCTTCCCCAGCTCCCCCCACCTCATCACCCCGAAGGGCGCGAGCCTCCGCCGGTGGAGCAACCAGGCCAGCACCACGGTGTGCGCCACGATGCCCACGTCCGAGGCCACCGCCAGCCCGGTCACCTCGAAGGTGCGAAAGAACCAGGAATAGACGGGGAGCGAGGCCAGGGTGATGATGGTCCCGGCCACCATGGGAGTGAGGGTGTCGCCGGCGGCGTAGAAGCCGCGCGCGTACAGCCCCTGCGCGGACCACAGGGCGAGCGAGAGGGCGAACCAGAAGAAGTAGATGGCGGTCTCTTGCGAGTCGGTGAACTGGAAGCGCCCGCGGCGGTAGACCAGGTCCACGATGGGGAGCGCCGCCGCCACCATCCACGCGCTGGCCAGGAAGGACGCCGCCGAGACCCGGTAGACGGCGTTGCTCACGCTGGCGGCGAAGTCGCCCAGCCGCTTCTCCCCGAAGAGGCGGGCAAAAAACGGCAGCGAGGCCTGCCCCGTCGCCTGGCCCAGCACCGCGATGGGCACGGCGAAGAGGCGCTTGGCGTAGTTCAGGCGGGTGATGTCGCCGGTGCCGCCGCTCGCGAAGTAGCGCAGGATCCACTCGTCGGCCGCCACCAGCGACACTCCCAGCATCAGCGGGATGGAGAGCCTCACCCACTCCAGGAAGGCGGGGTGGCGGAAGTTGAAGGCGGGGCGATAGCGCATGCCCGCGCGGCCCGCGCCGATGGCATTGATCAGGAAAGGCCCCACCAAGCCCCCGGTCAC
>DASPRL010000214.1 GCA_035624475.1 Terriglobales bacterium | reverse complement strand
AGCCATCCGCCGGCCCCGGGTCTCCGAGCGCGTGGACCACGAGGGCGAATTGGGGGTGGTCCTCGGCAAGCTGTGCCGCAACCTGCGCGACCATGACGACGTGCGCGCCTACATCCGCGGCTATACCTGTGTGAACGACGTCACCGCGCGCGACCTGCAGAATAAGGACGGGCAGTGGACGCGCGCCAAAGGCTTCGACACCTTCTGCCCGGTGGGCCCGGTGATCAGCGACGAAGTGGACCCTTGGGCGGGCCTGGGCGTGGAGACGCGCGTGAACGGCGAGGTGCGGCAGCGCGGCAACACCCGCGAGTTCATCTTTTCTCTCGATGCTATAATCCGCTACGTTTCGCGGGTGATGACGCTCTTTCCCGGAGACCTGATCGCCACCGGCACGCCCGCGGGCGTGGGCCCGTTGCAGGCGGGAGACATGGTCGAGGTCACGGTCGAGGGAGTGGGGACGCTGAGGAATCCGGTCGAGAATGCAGAATGAAGAATTGAGAATGCAGAATGAAAGGCGAGGATCTTAAGCAGCGGACGAAGCGGCTGGCGATTGAGATTGTCAAGCTCTGCCGCAAACTGCCGGAAACGGACGAAGGGCACATCATCGCCAGGCAGCTTCTGAGGTGTGGGACGTCGGTAGGCGCGAACTACCGGGCAGTCTGTCGTGCGCGGTCCAAGCCGGATTTCATTTCTAAGCTGGGAATCGTTCTGGAAGAGGCGGACGAGACCTCGTTCTGGCTGGAATTGCTGGTCGAGTCAGGCGCAATCCCTGCCAATGCTGTCCAGCCCCTGCTCAGGGAAACCGGAGAGCTGACCGCGATCTTTGTGGCGTCTCTCCGTAGCGCCAAGAACGAGAGAGATTGAACCAAGGAGAGCCCGGTTTTTCATTCTGCATTCATCATTCTGCATTCTTCAATTCGGGAGAGACCATGAAGTTCTTCCTCGACACTGCGAACCTGAATGAGATCCGCGAGGCGGCCGCGCTGGGCATCCTGGACGGCATCACCACCAATCCCTCGCTGGTGGCCAAGGAGGGCAAGCCCTTCCAGGAGACCATCCTGGAGATCTGCAGCGTGGTGAACGGCCCGGTGAGCGTGGAAGTCACCGCCACCGACCTGAACGGCATGTGCCAGCAGGGCCGCGACTACGCCAAATGGCACAAGAACGTGGTGGTCAAGCTGCCCACCACCCGCGACGGGGTGAAGGGCTGCAAGTGCCTGGTGGGGGACGGCATCAAGGTGAACATGACGCTGTGCTTCTCGCCCAACCAGGCCCTGCTGGTGGCCAAGGCGGGCGCCACCTACGTGAGCCCTTTCGTCGGGCGGCTCGACGACATCAGCCACGTGGGCATGGACCTGGTACGGCAGATCGTGCAGATCTACAAGAACTACGACTTTCCCACCCAGGTGCTGGCGGCCTCGCTGCGCCACCCCCTGCACGTGGTGGAGGCGGCGCTGGCGGGCGCGCACGTGGCCACCATGCCCGCCAAGGTGCTCGACCTGATGTTCCAGCATCCCCTCACCGACAAGGGCCTGGCCCAGTTCCTGAAGGACTGGGAAAAAGCCAAAGTCAGTGGATAGTGGATCGTGAATAGTGGATAGCAAATCTCAGGCAGGCCCGCTTTCCCCGCCTCTGCGACTTCCTTCATGACCCCATTACGCCTCTATGCTGTGATCGGAGCCGGCGGGGTGCTCCTGCTGGCGGTGCTGGCGGTGTGGCTGCGGCGCGGGCGGAAGACCCCGGAGCAGCGCGAGCAGGAGCGGCGGCGGCTGCTCAACGCCGGCGGGCGCATCGCCGACGGAACGATCACCGACGTGCAGGAGATGGCGGCCCCGGGAGGCGCTGCCGCGCAATTGCTCATCTACCAGTACGACGTGGCCGGGGTCACCTACCATTGCTCGCAGGACGTCACCCGGCTGCGCCACCACATCGACCTGCACTCCTGCCGGCTGGGACTGCGCGCCTCCGTGAAGTACGACCCGCAGAACCCGGGCAACTCCATCGTGGTGGCGGAGGGATGGTCGGGGCTGCGCGGGTGAGGCGCGGGCCCGGGGCGGAGGCGGTCCAACCAAGCGGCAAAGGTCCACTCCAGGCATCGAAATCGGCTCTGGCAGAGAGGCCGATTCTGTCTTAGGCTCCGGGTAGGCCGGGCGCCAGGTACTTGGCCGCGGAAACAGTGTAACTTCGGCCTTCGCGGCGCATCTGTTCTCTAGGACCGTCCCAAAGTCGGCGGAGAGACCGTTTCGAGTTGATAGAATTAGCCTGATGTCCAGCCTGCCCTTACCCATAGCCGCGTTCCTGGCGGGACTGCTGTCGTTCCTGTCGCCGTGCGTGCTGCCGCTGGTGCCGGGGTACGTCTCGCTGATCTCGGGCACGGGGGCGGCCGTGCTGGAGGCCCCGGGAGAGCGCCGGCCGCTGCTGGGCAAGGTGATGCTGCACTCGCTGGCTTTCATCGTGGGTTTCTCGGTGGTGTTCATCGCGCTGGGCGCGGCCGCCAGCGAGGTCGGGCGCCTGCTGCTGCGCTACCGCAGCCTGCTGACCTACGCCGCCGGCATCGTCATCATCCTCTTCGGGCTGCACCTCACCGGGCTGCTCAAGATCAAGGCGCTCTACGCCGACAAGCGCCTGCACGAGGTGAAGGGCGGAGGCTCACTGGCGGGGGCGTTCCTGGTGGGATTCGCCTTCGCCTTCGGATGGACGCCGTGCATCGGCCCCATCCTGGCGGGCATCCTGACCATCGCGGCGGCCCAGAACACGGTGATGAAAGGCGTGCTGCTGCTGGCGCTGTATTCGGCGGGGCTGGCGGTGCCCTTCCTGCTGACCTCGCTGGGCATCGACCGCTTCCTGGCCTTCTACAGTCGCTTCCGGCAGCACCTGCACAAGGTAGAGGTCGCCAGTGGAGTGCTGCTGATCGTGCTGGGAGCGCTGGTGCTCACCAGCCACCTGAGCGTGCTGTCGAGCTATCTGTCGTTCCTGAACCGCTTCGCGCTGTAGAGGCGAGGTCGCGAGAATGGAAGAACGCATGAACGAAGAAGCAGGCAAGCCGGCGGCGGAGCCGCCCGCATCGGGCGGGCCGGCCGCGCCGGCCACGACTCCGCCCGCCCCCAGCCTCAAGCGCAATGTCGCGGTGCTGGGGGTGGTGATCGCGGCGGTGGCGCTGATGCTGTGGGTGGGAGTGCGGCAGTCGCGCCACGGAAGCTCGCCCCTGGCCGGCGGCGAACTGGTGGAGGTGGGCAAGAGCGCGCCCGACTTCGAGCTGCAGACGCTGGAGGGCAAGAGCGTCCGCCTCTCCGATTTTCGCGGCAAGGCGGTCGTGCTGAACTTCTGGGCCACCTGGTGCGATCCCTGCAAGATCGAGATGCCCTGGCTGGTGGACCTGCAGAAGCAGTACGGGTCGCAGGGCCTGCAGGTAGTAGGCGTGGCCATGGACGACTCGGGCAAGGACGCCATCCAGGCCTTTGCCAAGCAGATGGGCGTGAACTACGTGATCCTACAGGGCAAGAACGCGGTGGGCGACGCTTACGGCGCCACCGGCTATCCCACCACCGTCTACATCGACCGCAACGGCAAGGTGCTGAACAAGATCCTGGGGCTGGTGAGCAAGAGCGAGATCGAAGACAACATCAAGCAGGCCTTGGGAGGCGGAGGCGCGCAGACGGCAAGCGCTCCGGCCGCGACGGAGGGGAAGTAAGCATGAAGAAGAGCAGGTGGATGTTCGCGCTGCTGGCGCTGCTGCTGGCGCTGCCGGTGCTGCCGGCGCGGGCCGGCGACGATCTGCAGGAGCGCCCCAGCTCCGCGTTTGTGACCCTGGAGCCGGTGGGCCCGGTGACGGTGCCGGTGGGCGGCGCCGCCCCGCTCGAGCTGAGGTTCGCGGTCGGCTCCGGCCTGCACATCAACTCCCACAAGCCCAACTCCGACCTGCAGATCCCCACCACCCTCAAGTTCAGCCCGCCTACCGACCTGGGAGTCGGCCCGGTCACGTTTCCGGTGGGGCAGGACCTCACCTTCGGCTTCGCTCCCGACGTGAAGCTGAGCGTCTACAGCGGGGAGTTCACGGTGAAGGCGCGGATGTCGGCGATGCGCAAGGCCGCCCCGGGAAACTTCACCGTGCACGGCACCCTGCACTACCAGGCCTGCGACGACCGCCTCTGCTATCCCCCCAAGGACCTGGACTTCGCCTTCGACGTGAAGGTAGTGCGGCGGCGGTAAGAGCAGCCGTCAGCGTTCAGCGCTCAGCACTCAGCCAAACGGACCGTACTGCTGCGCGCGAGATCCTTCGCGGGCTCAAGCCCGCTCAGGATGACGCCTGCACTGGCGACTGACGACCGGCTACTGGCTGCTGATCTGCATGGTCTCGTCGATGGAGAACGACGCGGGCAGCCCGGCGCAGGCGCCCGAGCAGGTGGCGGTGATGCGGAAGCCGGTCGCGGTCACGTCGGCGGAGTAGGTGTAAGGTCCACGGCGGTTCGAGGGCATGCTGATGTCGCCGGCGGAGCGCAGGTCGTCGATGGACACGTACTTGCCCTCGGAAGCGAAGTGGCGGCGCTCGGCCTCGCCCAGCGCGATCAGGTCGTTCTTCACTCCCGCCAGGTTGACGGTCGCGGTGGGATTGCTGGTGCCGGCGGGCGAGGCCGACTGGGTCGACTTCAGGTAGTACCAGGCGCCGGCCACCACCACCAGCAGCACGGCGATGAAGCCCAAGGCTCGGGACATAGGGGCCTCCTGCGGCGCATTGTAACGCGGCTAGCTGCCGGACCTCTTCTCGATCTTGGCCCAGGTGTCCTTGAGGGCGACCGTGCGGTTGAAGACCAGCTTGCCGGGCCGGGAATCGGAGTCGACGCAGAAGTAGCCCAGGCGCTCGAACTGGTAGCGCGCGCCCGCTGCCGCCGCGGCCAGCGAGGGCTCCAGCTTGCATCCGGTCAGGACCTCGAGCGAGTCGGGATTCAGGTTGGCGGTGAAGTCCTGGCCTTGCTCCACCTGGCTAGGGTCGGGCTTGGTGAAGAGCTTGTCGTAAAGGCGGACCTCGGCCTCGACGGCATGCGCGGCCGAGACCCAGTGCAGCGTGGCCTTCACCTTGCGGCCGTCGGGCGGGTTGTTGCCGCCGCGGGTGGCGGGGTCATAGGTGCAGTGGACCTCGGCGATCTCGCCCTGGGCGTTCTTCGTCACGCCGGTGCAGGTGACGAAGTAGCTGGCCCGCAGGCGCACCTCGCGCCCGGGCGAGAGCCGGAAGAATCCCTTGGGCGGGTCTTCGCGGAAGTCCTCCTGCTCGATGTACAGCACGCGCGAGAAGGGCACCTTGCGCGTGCCCGCGCCCTGGTCTTCCGGATTGATGGCCGCCTCGCACTCCTCGGTCTTTCCCTCGGGATAGTTCTCGATGACCAGCTTCAGCGGCCGCAGTACGGCCATGGCGCGTGGGGCGCGGCGGTTCAGGTCCTCGCGCACGAAGTGCTCGAGCATGGCGATGTCGGTGGTGCCGTTGGTGCGCGAGACGCCCACCGCGGCGCAGAAATTG
>DASPRL010000213.1 GCA_035624475.1 Terriglobales bacterium | reverse complement strand
CCACCCACGATCCGCGGTAGGGAATGATCTTGCCCAGGAAGTAAGTGCGCTGGTTGGCGGTCTCGAAGAACACGCCCGGGGAGCGGTGCAACTGGCTCACGATCACGCGCTCGGTGCCGTTGATGATGAAGGTGCCGTTGTTGGTCATCAGCGGCACGTCGCCGAAGAAGACCTCCTGCTCCTTGATGTCGCGGATGGAGCGGTTGCCGGTCTCCGCGTCCTTCTCGAAGATGGTGAGGCGGATGGTGACCTTGAGCGGCGCGGAGTAGGTCATGCCGCGCTCTTCGCACTCGGTGACGTCGTACTTGAGCTGCAGGCCCACGGGGTCGCCGCACTTGTTGCAGAAGTCGGGGGTGTTGGCGTTGTAGGTGCCGCAGCGCGAGCACAGCACGTCGCCGGGGTGGAAGGGATCGGTGATGACGGTGGAGCCGCAGTTCCGGCAGGTGGTGCGCAGGTGGTGCAGCCCCTTGAGGTGGCCGCACTTGCACTCCCAGTTGCCGATGGCGTAGTCGACGAACTCCAGTTGCGAGACGTTGCGGAAGTCGGTGATGGGGAAGACCGACTGGAAGACGGCCTGCAGCCCGGCATCGTCGCGCTCGCTGGGCAGGCGGTCCATCTGCAGGAAGCGGTCGTAGGAGCGCTTCTGCACCTCGATGAGGTTGGGGATCTGGATGGTGGCCGGGATCTTGGAGAAGTCGAGCCGGCTGCGGAAGGCGTTATTCTTGTTCGGCATTCCTCACTCCTGAAATCGTGCGCCCGGCCCTCGCGGGCCGGGTCCTGCGGCGCTGCCGGCAGCCGCGCGCGCCGGCAGCGGAAAAGGCGTCAGCGCCCGCGGGAACAGGGGTTCCCGGCGGCGCCGGTGGCGTCTGCCCTAGCCTGGATTGTGTGTTTCCGCGCCAGTCTGGCCTGTCTTCGGTCCCCGCTCGCCGGGACCGTCGCCGTCAGAATCGTTGCCATGCGGGCCGCCCTCGCGGGCCGCCCGCCCTCTCACCTTTGGCGTCAGGAAGGCTGCTGGATTAGATTCTCCAGCCGCCTTCCCGGATTCGCTCTCGCCGGGTGCGCGCCGCCTACTTCACTTCCACGGTGGCGCCGGCCTCGGCGAACTTCTTCTTGATGTTCTCGGCCTCTTCCTTGTTGACGCCCTCCTTCACGGTCTTGGGGGCGCCGTCGACCAGGTCCTTGGCCTCTTTCAGGCCCAGGCTGGTGACCTCGCGGACGGCCTTGATCACGTTGATCTTGTTGGCGCCCACCTCTTTGAGGACGACGGTGAACTCCGTCTTCTCCTCGGCCGCGGGCGCGCCCGCCGCCGCCGCGCCGCCGGCCACGACCACCGGGGCCGCCGCGGCCGCGGAGACGCCCAAGCGCTCCTCCAGCCGCTTCACCAGCTGCGCCGCATCCAGCAGCGACAGGCCTACGATTTGCTCTTCCAACTGCTGCAGATCCGCCATGTCAGTTCTCCACTCTGAGGTATCGATTGTGCTGCCCTGGCACCAGTTCCCAGGTTTCCAGTGCGGGCTTCCCGGCCAGACAACCGGGGCCGCAACCCCTGACAACCGATCACCAAACCCTTCACCAGCACGTCAGCACGCCCGCGCTGGCTGAACTCTTTCGGTCTCTGGATCACCCGATCACCCGATCGCGGCGATCACCCGAGGCGAGGCCGCTAGGCCTCGCGGAACTTCTTCTTCTCCACGCCCTGGTTGAGCACGACCGCGACGTCGCGGCCCACCGCGTTCATCACCGTCACCAGGCGCTGCGCCGGCGCCTGGATGAGGAAGAGCAGCTTGGAGAACACTTCCTCCCGCGACGGCAGCGTCGCCAGCGCTTCCAACTCCTTCACGGAGAGAGCGCGCCCTTCCACGACCCCGGCCCGGACCATGAATTCCGGGTTGTCCTTCGCGTACTTGGAGAGCGCCTTGGCCAGGGCCACGGGGTCGCCGCTGGTGTAGGCGATGGAGGTCACGCCGGTCAGGTCCTTCAGCGCGGGCTCCACCTTGGTGCCCTTGGCGGCGCGCTCGGCCAGGGTGTTCTTCACCACCTGGTACTGGGCGCCGGCGGCGCGCACCGACTTGCGCAGTTCGAAGTCCTGCGCCACCGTCAGCTTGCTGAAGGTGCCGACGATCAGGTGGCTCACCCGGTTCAGGTCGGCGCTCAGCTTCTCGACTTGTTCTTTCTTCTTGGCCTTCGTGACCGCCATGGTCTTCAGTCCCTTTCCGGTCTTTTTCTGACGCCGGCGCTACGCTTTGGCCGCCGCTTCCAGCGGCGACACGTCGATCGCGATCCCCGGGCCCATGGTGGAGGACAGGGTGACCCCCTTCATGTACTTGCCCTTGGCCGCCACCGGCTTGGCCTTGATCACGCTGGTGATCACGGTGCTGGCGTTCTCGATGAGCTTCTCCGGGGCGAACGACATCTTGCCCACGGGCACGTGCACCAGCGCCGTCTTGTCGGTGCGGAACTCCACCTTGCCGGCCTTGATCTCCTGCACCGCCTTGGCCACGTCGAAGGTGACCGTGCCGGTCTTGGGGTTGGGCATCAGGCCCTTGGGACCCAGGATCTTGCCCAGCCGGCCCACCGACTTCATCATGTCGGGGGTGGCGATGAGGGCATCGAAGTCGGTCCAGTTCTCTTTCTGGATGCGCTCCACCGTCTCCTCGCCGCCCACGAAGTCGGCGCCCGCCTGCTCGGCTTCCTTCACCTTTTCGCCGCTGGTGACCACCAGCACCTTCTTCGACTTGCCCAGGCCGTGGGGCAGCACCACCGTGCCCCGCACCATCTGGTCGGCGTGCTTGGGGTCCACCCCCAGGCGCATGGTGACCTCCACCGTCTCGTCGAACTTGGCGTACTTCACCTTCTGCAGCAGGGGCACGGCGTCCTGCAGCAGGTAGGGACGCTTCTCCACCGCCGCCCGCGCCTTCGTGATGTTCTTGCCCGTCTTCCGCATCTTCTTCTTTCCTCGTCTCCCACCGCCGTCCGCTCTTCCGGGGGCCGTGGTCATCTCGACTTCTTGCAAACTCTCTGCGGCCGACGACCGAAGGCCGAGGGCCGACGACTTCTACGCCACGACCTCGATGCCCATGGAGCGCGCCGTTCCCTTCACCGTCTTGATGGCGGCTTCCAGGGAGGCGGCATTCAGGTCGGGCAGCTTCTGCTTGGCGATCTCCTCCACCTGCTTCTCGGTGACCTTGCCCACCTTGTCCTTGTTGGGGGTGCCCGAGCCCTTGGCGATGCCGGCCGCGCGCTTCAGCAGCACCGACGCCGGCGGCGTCTTGGTGATGAAGGTGAAGCTGCGGTCGCTGTAGACCGTGATCACCACCGGGATGATCAGCCCGTCCAGCTCTTTGGCGCTGGTGCGCGCGTTGAACTGCTTGCAGAACTCCATGATGTTGATCTGCGCCTGGCCCAGCGCGGGGCCCACCGGCGGCGCCGGGGTCGCCTTGCCCGCCGCGATCTGCAGTTTGACCTTGCCTGTTTCCTTCTTCGCCATAAGACCAGCTCTTAGCTTCTAGCTCCTAAGCTCTTAGCTTTGAAACCTCGAAACTCTGAAACCTTGAAACCTTGCTCAGGCCACTTTCTCGACCTGTCCAAACTCCAACTCCACCGGGGTCGACCGCCCGAAGATGGTGACCATCACCTTCAGGGTCTCGCGGTCCTCGTTGACCTCGTCCACCACGCCGGTGAAGCTGGCGAAGGGCCCCTCGGTGATGCGCACCGACTCGTTCTTCTCGAACTTGACCTTGAGCTTGGGCCGCTCCTTGCCCACCGCCACCTTGTAGACGATCTGGTTGACCTCTTCGTCCGACAGCGGGGTGGGCTGTTGTCCCGTTCCCACGAAGCCGGTCACGCGCGGCGTGGCCTTGACCACGTGCCAGACGTGGTCGTCCATGTCCATCTCCACCAGCACGTAGCCGGGATAGAACATGCGCTCGGTGGTGTACTTCTTGCCGCCGCGCACCTCGGTGACGGGCTCGGTGGGAATCAGCACCCGCCCGATCTTCTCCTGCAGGCCGAAGGCCTGGATGCGGCTCTCCAGCGACTCCTTCACCTTGCGCTCGAACCCCGAATAGGTGTGGACGATGTACCACTTCATGTTGGGGTTGCGGGCGGGCTCGGGCGCGGCCGCGCCCTCGGCCGCCGCCGGCGCTTCCGCCACCGGCTCCGCCGGCGGGGCCGCCTTCGTCTCTTCCGCCGTCTCCGGCGCCGTCACTTCCGCGGTCTCGTTGTCCACGTTCTTCTCTTGGTCCTGCATGGTCATGCGCTACCGGAAATACCGGAAGACCTTGTCGAGGCCGAAGCTCAGGGCCAGGTCCACCACGTAGAAGTAGGCGCCGAACAGGAACACGGTGATGATCACCACCAGCGTGGTCGCCTTCACTTCCTTCCAGGAGGGGGCGGTGACCTTCTTGGTCTCCGTCCGCACCTCGGTGTAGAAGCCCTTGATGCGCTGCGGCCAGGACTTGATCTTTCCGCCGATCGAATCTTCATCCATGATCTGCGCTGCGATTGACTTCGCCATGCTCGGGTCCCGCTTTCCTCATTGCACCGGCCACTTCCCGGCTCGCGACAAAACCTGGCAGGGGCGGAGGGATTCGAACCCCCAAGTCCGGTTTTGGAGACCGGCAGTTTAACCGTTGAGCTTACGCCCCTGTTCGAATTGGGTAATTGCGCAATTGAGTAATTGGGGAATTGTCAGATGCCGGTCTCCCAAATTACCCGATTACCAAATTACCCAATTCCTCAATCATTTCACTTCCTTGTGCAGCGTGTGCTTGCGGCACTTGCGGCAGAACTTGCTGAACTCCAGCCGCTCCGTCGTGGTCTTGCGGTTCTTGGTGGTGGAGTAGTTCTTGTCTTTGCATTCGTTGCACTGCAAGGTCACGATCTCGCGCGCCATGGTCTGTCTACCTTATTCCTACCGCCTTAGGCTCTCCGGCGGGAAAGTCAACCAATAGAACATATTCCCAACGAATCAGGGCTAAGTGATCACCGTCTTCGCGTCCAACGCGGATCCAGAGCCCCATGTCATCGCTGTCTTCCGCATAAACCCACAGCATCCCGGTCGCCGGGACTCCCAACGCCGCTGCCTCGCAAGCATCTTTCCCCTCGCTGCTGAGTAAGACAGCCAACGTCCTTTCGTTGATCTTCACGCAGTCAGGCTCGCAAGAGCGCGATCCAGGATGCGGCCAAGACTCTCCTCGGCAGACGCAGAGCCACTATCGAAATAGTCGTCGACGATACTCTCTTCGATCGTCAGCGGCACGGTCCTACCATTCACCTGCAACTGGACATCGAAACGCTGTTCGATGGTTCGAAGCAGCACGCGATTCACCGTGACGGCCAATCCCGAGCGCCGAATCCGCTCGCCAAGCGCGTGCGCGAGCCGTTGAGTCTTCTGCAAGAGAGCTTCCCTCGTACGCTCGCCCGCCATGGCGCTGCGCGCGTAGTCCTCTTCCGGAATCCCCATCTTCCTGGCCACTGTCTGTTGTTCGGGCGTGAGTTGCGGTAACTGTTCCCGCGGGACGTTTCGCACCGCTTGCCAGGCCCCCAAACTCGCTCGCCATCCGTCCACTGCGATTTCCATAATCCAACCTACTTGATGATCTCGGTGATGGTGCCGGCGCCCACGGTGTGGCCGCCCTCGCGGATGGCG
>DASPRL010000212.1 GCA_035624475.1 Terriglobales bacterium | reverse complement strand
GACGCTGCAGGATTTCCGGGTGGGGAAGGATGCCGTACTTGACGCCGCTCTCGCCGAGCTGCATCAGGCTAGCAGCAAGATGTAGCGGCCCCCGACAAGTATAGGACGGAAGGCCGAGCCCCTCATCGCGAGCGCTCGTTGATGGCAGCCTCGAGAGACTTAACGCCCGCTCTACCCGCTTTCCCCCGTTTTCGCTCTCGGTAATTGTTGGTAAGTCCCCTTAGCGTAAGTTACAGCCCCGCAGACCTACTCGCCTGCCACCTTTTGTCCAAAGTTACGCTAAGGTTACGCTAAGGGCTGTTATCAACAGGTATCCCAGGGTAAGCTGTCGCTCCAAGGAGTCTCCAGATGAAATCGCTGCCGTTGGTGCTTTGCGTTTGGGTCCTGCTGCTGTGTAGCCCTACTTCCGCGCAGAACTCTTCCCCATCGCAAGGGCCGATCCCCGCGAAATCGGACGCCCAAGTGTCATTCGCTACCTTGAAGGGCCTGGTAGGCAGGTGGGCCGGCACTGTCACGACCGATCCACACAATCGCGACATAGAAGGGCCCATCCAAGTCACCATGAGCGTGGCCTCCGGCGAAAACGCCCTGGAGCATGAAATTTCGCCAGGGGGCATGCCAGAACCGACCATGATTTATCTGGAGGATGATCGCCTGATGCTGGTCCACTACTGCGAAGCTGGCCACCTACAACCTGGCCGCCGCCGGCTACAATCGCCAGCACCCTGACGACCCGCTGGCGCTGTGGTCAACGGAGTTGCTGCAGGCGATCGCCGCCAAGAAGTAGTTCCTGATCCCCTGAATCCCTGCCTAATGGCTGGGGGCCTCGGTAGGTGGTGGCCGCGAAGCAGGATTCGTCGTCGGGATGCGCCACCACGATGAGCACGCGCGGCGGCGCGGACCCGGCCGGCGCTGGCGCGCTCGACTGCTGCGCGAACGCCGCTCCCGCCAGAAGTAGCCACGCCAGTCTCCGCATGAGCACGCTCCTCCGCCCGCCGGCGCGGGCGCTCCATCCTGAACGAGAAGCGCCGTCGCGGACCCAGGATTCACTTTTTCAGGAACCGAGATCCCGAGCCCCTGCTGCGGCGAGGGACCTCGTCATCCGGCAAGTCATTCGAAAAGGAATTGGAGGCGCGGGCCGGAATCGAACCGGCGTATAAAGGTTTTGCAGACCTCTCCCTTACCACTTGGGTACCGCGCCCGAAGGGAAGAAAAAGAACTGGAGCGGGAGACGGGATTTGAACCCGCGACTTCGACCTTGGCAAGGTCGCACTCTACCGCTGAGTTACTCCCGCTCGCTACCGCCTGATTATATTCGTCCCGCAAAAAGGCGGTCAAATGGCGGCCTCAGATGGCTCCCATGAAGGGCCCGCGGGGCTAGTGGTGCACCCACTGAGGATCGTCCTCGGGGCGCACGATGGCCCCATCGCGCATGTGCAGGATGCGGTCGCCGATCTCCGCGGCCTGGGGGTTGTGGGTGATCATCAGCACCGTCTGCCCCAACTCCTGGTTGGACTGCCTGAGCATCTCCAGCACGATCTGGGAGTTGCGCGAGTCCAGGTTGCCGGTGGGCTCATCGGCCAGCACCAGAGCGGGGTGGTTGATGAGGGCGCGGGCCAGGGCCACGCGCTGCTGCTCGCCGCCGGAAAGCTCGGCGGGCCGGTGCCCCAGGCGCTCGCGGATGCCCAGCAGCCCGGTGATCTTCTCGAAGTAGGCGGGATCGCCGCTGTTGCCGGCAATGTCGCCGGCGATCACGATGTTGGAGCGCGCGTCCAGGGTGGGCAGCAGGTTGAACTTCTGGAAGACGAAGCCGATCTTGCGCTTGCGCAGGCGGGTGCGCTCGGCGTCGGAGAGCGCGCCGAAGTCGGAGCCCTCGATGAGCACCCGCCCGCTCGTGGCCCGGGTCAGCCCGCCCAGGATGTAGAAGAGGGTCGACTTGCCCGAGCCCGAGGGCCCCACGATGCTGACGAACTCGCCGCGCTCGACCGCGAAGCTGATGCCGCGCAGCGCCGCCACCTCCACCTTGCCCACGTGGTAGACCTTGGTGACCTGCTCCGTCTGGATGATGGCGGCCATGGGAAACTCACAGTCTACCAGAGGGACAGAAGACGGACGGCACACATCCGACCTCGGGCGTCGGTGACTAGCACTTGTATTGCGGGGATCTGTGAATCCAGACAGGGCACTCCGGCCGGTGACGCCTGGCCGGGCTGAGCTACTAGTCCTTCTTCCCCCACTCAGTGCACTGGAACGCATACCACAACGTCTGACATTTGTGCTGAACGCAGGGCTCATGAGGGTCTACGGACGGATCGACCGTGACATGAATCGTAGCTCGAATTCCGTTGATAGGGCAATCCGAGCTTGTCCTGCAGCTCCCGTGATCCCAGTCGTTATAGCCCTTGAAGGTTTCCGTAGGTCCATTGAGCAGGTTGAGGTCAACCCGTACTTCGCAGGCGCCACTGGGGAGACACTTGCCGGTGAGAGACCCGCCGCCCCCGCAGTCGCTATTGGAACTGCAGGAGACCGGCGGCAACCCATCCCAGTCCACC
>DASPRL010000211.1 GCA_035624475.1 Terriglobales bacterium | reverse complement strand
CCAGTCCCGCTCCCTGCACTGGTTGTATGTCCATGCGGGAGAGCCGTCGCTGGTGCGCTTCACGGTGGGCTTCGGGCTGCTGGTGCTGGCCATCTCCATCCTGAAGAACGGCTACTTGTCGCTGCTCTCCTACGCGCAGTTTCGCTTCCTGCTGAACCGGCAGTTGCAGACTAGCGCGCGCCTGTTCTCGGTGTACATCTCCCAGCCCTATTCCTTCTTCCTGGGGACCAACTCGGCCCTGTTGTTGCGCAACCTCTCCCAGGAAGTGGAGATCATCTTCACCTACAGCGTGGTGCCCGCGGCCACGCTGCTGACCGAGAGCATCATCGCCGCGGCCATCCTGGTGATGATGCTGATCGTGGCGCCGGCCTCGGCCCTGGGAGTGGCGCTGCTGTTCGGCGGCAGCGGCGCTGTCTTCTACCTGCTGATCCGGCGGCGGCTGGCGAGGGCCAGCCGGATGGCGCTGGGGGCGCGCGGGGCCATGACGCAATGGGTGAACCAGGCCTTCGGAAGTATCAAGGAGACCAAGGTGGGGTTGCGGGAGCAGTTCTTCCACTCTCGCTTCTATGCCGCCACGGCCGAGTACATGCGGGCGGTGCGCAGCTACCGCGTGGCCGCCGCCCTGCCCACGCTTCTGCTGGAGACCTTTGCGGTCGCGGCCATGGTGGGGATCGGGGCGATCGTGCTGGTCCGCGGCGGAGGCGCGCGCGTGGCCATCCCCACGGTGGGCCTGTTCTCACTGGCCGCGCTGCGGCTGATGGCCTCGGCCAACCGCATCATGTTGGCCTCCTCCTCCATCCGCAACAGCCTGGCCGCGCTGGAGGTCGTCCTGCGCGATTTGGGGCGTGCCACTGCGGTGACGCCCCGGGCGGCAGAGGTGCAGCCCCTGTCGGCGATCGAGTCGCTGGAATTCTCCGGCGTCAGCTTCCGCTACGAGGGGGCCCGGCGGCCCGCGCTGGATCAGGTTGCCTTCCGCGTAGGGAAGGCGGAGAAGGTCGCCATTGTGGGCACCTCGGGCGCCGGCAAGACCACCACCCTCGACCTGCTGCTGGGATTGCTGGAGCCGCTGGAGGGCGAGGTGCGGGTCAATGGGTCGCCGCTGCGCGAGCTGCTGCCGCGCTGGCGGCGCAGCGTGGGCTACATCCCGCAGCACGTCTTCCTGCTGGACGACTCCATCCGCCGCAATGTCGCTTTCGGCCTGGACCCGGCGGAGATCTCTGACGAGGCAGTGTGGGAGGCGCTGCGGGTCGCCAGCCTCGACTCCTTCGTGGAAAAATTGGAGCACGGCCTCGAGACCCTGATCGGGGAAAACGGGGTGCGGCTTTCCGGCGGCGAGCGCCAGCGCGTAGGCATCGCCCGCGCCCTCTACGGCAACCCCGCGGTGCTGGTCATGGACGAGGCCACCTCCGCCCTGGACCTGACCACCGAGCAGCAGGTGCAGCGGGAGCTGTTTCGAAGCTGCGAGGGCAAAATGCTGCTGGTGATCGCGCATCGGCTCACCACGGTGAAGCGCGTGGACCGGGTACTGCTGCTGCAGGCCGGTCGCCTGGTCGCTAGCGGCTCCTACGACCACCTGCTGGCCACCAACCCGGAATTCCAGCGCCTGGTGCGCTCCGGGGAGCTGGATTGGGCCGAGAAGCCGGTCCGTGTCTGAGCCCGGCCGGTGATTTAAGATGGACGCCGACCTTCTGATGTCCACCACAGCCACCGCGGTGAAAGAACGGCTGGCGATCGGCGGCGGGACGCCCGTGCGCACCCGCCCCTGGGCGCCTTGGCCGGAATTCTCCGCCGACGAGGTGGAAGCCGCCGCCGCCGTGCTGCGCTCCGGCAAGGTCAACTACTGGACGGGCGAGGAAGGGCGCGAGTTCGAGAAGGAGTTCGCCGCCTTCGTGGGGCGGAAGTACGCCGTGGCCCTAGCCAACGGCACCCTGGCGCTGGAGCTGGCGCTATGTGCGCTTGGCATCGGGCCCGGCGACCAGGTCATCGTGCCCAGCCGCACCTTCGTGGCCACCGCCACCTGCGTGCTGCTGTCCGGCGCCATCCCCGTCTTCGCCGACGTGGACCGCGACAGCGGCAACCTCACCGCTGCCACGGTCGAGCCCCTGATCACCCGCCGCACCCGCGCCATCATCCCCGTGCACCTGGCCGGCTGGCCCTGCGACATGGACCCCATCCTGGCGCTGGCTCGCAAGCATAGGCTCAAGGTGATCGAAGATTGCGCCCAGGCGCACGGCGCCACCTACAAGGGCCGGCCGGTGGGTTCGCTGGGCGACCTGGCCGCGTTTTCCTTCTGCCAGGACAAGATCGTCTCCACCGGCGGCGAAGGCGGCATGCTGCTCACCGACGACCGCAAGCTGTGGGAGCGCGCCTGGAGCTACAAGGACCACGGCAAGAGCTACCAGGCCGTGTACCAGCGCAAGCATGCCCCGGGCTTCCGCTGGCTGCATGAGAGTCCGGGCAGCAACTGGCGGCTGACCGAGATGCAGTCGGCGATGGGGCGGGTGCTGCTGCAGAAGATCGCGGCGCGGGTGGCGGTGCGCCGCCGCCATGCCGCGATCCTCAGCGCCGCTTTCGCCACCCTGCCCGCGCTGCGCGTGACTCCGGTGCCGCCCGCCTTCGGCCACGCTTTCTACAAGTACCATGTGTTCGTGCGCCCGGAGCGCCTGGCCAAGGGCTGGAGCCGCACGCGCGTGCAGGAAGCCGTCGCTGCCGAGGGCGTCCCCTGCCTGGCGGGTAGTTGCAGCGAGATCTACCTGGAAAAGATGTTTCCCAAGTCCCTGCGCCCCAAGCAGCGCCGGCCGGTGGCGCGAGAATTGGGCGAGACCAGCCTGATGTTCCAGGTGCACCACACCCTCACCGCGGAGGACATGCGCGACACGGTGCGGGCGGTGGCCAAGGTCCTGAAGGCCGCCACCCGGGCGCCAGGGCCCGGTTGACACCTTCCCGGAGTCATACTTTGGTAACCTGGGCCGCCTTGACAGCCTTTCCCGCCAATACGATACTTTCAGTGCGCCCCCCTTTTCCCCGGCAGATGACTGCCTCATTGAGCCCAGACTAAGGACGAAGAATGCCTTCTAATCTGCGCCGTTCCTTCCGGTATGGACTGCTGTTCTCGGTCCTGTTCGCGTCGATGATCGCTCTGGGCCAAGCGCCGGTGCGCTCGCCCAAGGCCTCGCAACCCGCCAACGCGGAGGAAGAGGAGCGGGACAACCCCGCGGCCCGCCAGGCCTGGTTCCTGCGTGGCCGCATCGTGCCCGGCAAGAATGCGGCCGCGTTGCTGCATCGTGCCTTCCAGCAGAAGATCGCGCTGCGCAAGGCCCAACAGCAGGCCCGGCAGCAAGCCGCGCCGGCGGGCGGCCCCGGGCTGGCGGGAGGTCCTCTGCCTATGGGGCAGGGCATCGGCCCTGCCTGGACCAACCTCGGTCCTGCCCCCATCACCAGCAGCAGCGACGGGACGACCAACTTCAGCTTCAGCGGCGGTCATGAGGGCAACTTCAGCGGCCGCGTCCAGGCGGTGGTGGTCGATCCCAACGACAGCACCGGCAACACCGTCTACGTGGGCAGCGCCTACGGCGGGGTGTGGAAGACGACGAACGGAAAAGCCTCTCCCGCCTCCAACGTGACCTGGACCTCGCTCTTCGACACCGATCCCGCCGCCTCCACCTTGTCGGTGGGCGCGGTCGCAGTGCTGCCGTGCAGCGGGGCCTGCGGCGCCCACGGCCCCATCGTCCTGGTGGGCACGGGCGAGCCCGACAACGCCATCGATTCCTACTATGGGCAGGGCATCCTGCGCTTCGATCCCACGGCCAACGCCTGGAGCCTGATCTCCTCGGCCGACGGCGGCACCCACCAGTTCCAGGGCATGGGCTTCAGCAAGATCGCCTTCAACACCTCCACCCCTGCGATGGTGGTGGCAGCCACGGGCGCTACCTTCTTCCCCTCCAACACGCTGAATTTCATGAAGGGGCTTTACTATTCCAGCGACAGCGGGGCGACCTGGAGCTTGGCCACCGTCAAGGATGGCTCAACCCAGATCTGCATTCCCGCCCAGAGCGCGCCCCAGGGTTGCTCGGTCAGCGACGTGGTCTATGACGCGACCAACAGCACCTTCTACGCCGCCATCCGCTTCCACGGCTTCTATTCTTCCACCGACAACGGCCACAACTGGACGCGGCTGACCGTGCAGCCGGGCAGCTCCCTGCCTACCACTACGTGCACGCCCGCGACTAATTCCAGTTGCCCGATGTACCGCGGGCAGCTCGCCGTGCAGCCCTCCACCGGCGACCTCTACACCGTCTTCGTCGGCAGCAGCGGCGACACCTCCTCCGCCAACATCTACCGGGCCACCTTCTCCGCCGGGGTGGTCAATGGCTGGACCCACATCTCTAACGGCACCACTAGCCCTACCTCCACGGGCATCGTCGGTTGTGGCGACGGTTCCGTCGGCAGCGGTTGCGACCTGAGCCAGAGCTTCTACAACCTCTACATCGCGGCCGTGCCCAACGGCACGGGCACCGACCTCTACATCGGCGCCGTGAACCTCTTCAAGTGCCGGCTGGCCAACAGTAGCCAGACCTGCAACATGACCTCCGGCACCAGCAACATCTGGATGAACATAAGCCACGTCTACGGGAGCTGCAGCGGCAACGCCAACTACCAGACCATGCATCCCGACAACCACGGCTTCGGATTCATGGTGCTGTCGGGCGGGAGCGTCATCGCCTACCTGGGCAATGACGGCGGTGTGTACCGCTCCCTCGACAGCCGGAACTTGGTCGGAGGCACAAACTGCAGCGCCGGCGGCCCCGCCCCCAACGGCAACGCGCTCGACTCCCTGAACACCTCTACCCTGGGCTCGCTCACCCAGTTCATCTGGATCTCCACCGACCCGGTGGACGGCAGCGTGACCCTGGGCGGCACCCAGGACAACGGCTCGCCCGCCACCGCGGCCGGGCAGAGCAGCCCGGTGCTGACCCCGCCGCTGTTCTTCATGGCCAACGGCGGCGACGGCGGCTACAACTTCATCGACCACACCGGCAACAACTGGTACACCACCAACACCGGCGTCAGCATCCAGAAGTGCAGCGGGGGCATTCCCTGCATCGAGACCCTGCCCTTCAATTCGATCATCGGTTCCGGCCAGGTGGGCGGCGACAGTGGCGCCTTCTACACCCCTTACATGCTGGACCCAGCGAACGACGCCGACGCCATCGTGGGCACCTGCCGGGTGTGGCGCGGGGTCGCCGACGGATCGGCCCTGACCGCGCTGAGCTTCAACTTCGATACCGGCACGGCTGCCACCTGCAACGGCAGCGAGAACAACATCATCGCCAGCCTGGCGGCGGGCGGAGCCACCAGCGGCGGACTTTCGCAGGTGGTCTATGCCGGTACCGGCGGCGGCCACATCTGGGCGACCACCAACGCCGCCGGCGGCACCGGCACCTGGACCGACCAGACCGGCAGCACCAACCCCGGCGGCTTTCCCGTCTCGGGAGTTGCCATCGACCAGGTCGGCGACAACACCGGCCAGACCGCCTACATGACCATCATGGGCTTCACCGGTGGCGCCGGCCACGTGTGGAAGACCACCAACGCGGGCACGAACTGGACCGACATCACCGGCAACCTGCCCGACGCGCCCGTGAACTCCGTGCTGGTCGATCCCGGCAACCACAACATCGTCTATGTGGGCACCGACGTGGGCGTCTTCATGGCCAGCGACACCACCCAGGGCGGCTCCACCAACTGGCAGGAATGGGGCCTGAGCTTCCCCAACGTGGCGGTGCTCTCGCTGGCGTCGGCGCCGGGCGGGAAGCTGCGCGCCGGCACCCACGGTCGCGGCATCTTCGAGACCCAGCTTTCCTCGGCCTTCGGCGGCTACACACTTCCGGTGAGCAACACCCCGCAGACGGTGTACGTCAGCCAGCTGCCGGCGGTTTTCAACGGCAACGCCACCGCCACCGGCAGCTACAACAGCCCGGTGAACCTGAGCTGCACGGCGGGGGGGACCGCGCCGCCCTCGACCTGCACGCCCGCACCCAATCCGGTGACGCCGGTCACCGGCCCCGGCACACCCTTCACGATCAGCACCAGCGATGTGGCCGGCGATTACCTCTTCAACCTGCACGGGGTGGGCACCGACAGCAACAGCACCACCAACGACACCGCGCTCACGCTGCACATCCTCGACTTCAACCTGGCCAGCTTCTCGACGACCACGCCGACCATCCCGCACGGCACCGCGCAAGATGTCACCTTCCAGGTGACCGCGGCGGGCTCGTTCGCCGGCAGCGTGACCCTGTCCTGCAGCG
>DASPRL010000210.1 GCA_035624475.1 Terriglobales bacterium | reverse complement strand
AGGCGGAGACTAGAAAATTGATGTGCGCGTCAGGAGTGAGGGTGGTGAGGTGCCCACTGGCGGGGTCCACGCTGACCAGGTCGCCCGCACCTTGTCCGATCGGCCCTTTCCAGGTGACAATCCGGCCGTCCGGCGACCAATCCAGCAAGTTCCCCAAGGACTCACCGGAGGTGATCTGGCGCACGTTCGCGGCCCCGGTTCCCTGCGCCAGCCATATGTTCGCGGTGCCGGTGTCTTCGGTGTCCACCAGCATGCGGCCATCGCTGGTCAGGTCGAGACTATCGAAGCCGTAATCGGTCAGATCATTGGTCAGGCGGCGCACCTCGCCCGTGGGGTAGGGCAGGAAGAAGATCTGCCCACGCAGTTCGCTGGGGTTAACCGCAGAAAATACCAGCCCGCTGCCGTCGGCCAGCCAGGCCGCGCGTCCCACCGGGCCGGCATGCTTGTAGATCTCCTGCACGCTGCCGTCCGCGGTGGAGACCGCCGCCAGGTAAAAATGGCCGGTGCCGAGGTCCTGGCCGCTGACCACGATGACCTTGCCGTCCGGGGACCAGGCCGGTCCCAGCAGTTGCCAGTCATGGGCGGCCGCCAGCACGCGCTCTCCGCTGCCATCCGCATTGGCGATCAACAGATCACTCTCAGCCTTGCTGGGTACACCGCGCAGGAAGGCGAACTGCTTTCCGTCGGGAGAGAAGCTGATGGGCGAGTCGATGTCGCGGACGAGTTGCCTTGGGGTGCCCCCCAGCACCGGCATCACATAGAGGTAACGGAAGTCGATCGTGCTCTTGTCGGAGCGGATGAAGTAGAGGTAGTTGCCGTCGGGCGAAAAGGTCATGCCCACGAAGCTGACTACGTCGGGCGGGAAGATCTGGACATCGCTGCCGGTGGCCACCTGCCGCAGCCACAACCCTTGCTTCTCGCCGTCGCGCAGGACATAGGCCACATAGCGGCCGTCGGGCGAGATGGCTACAGCGCTGGCCTTGCCGCTCTGCGTCACCTGGGTGATCTTCAGGTTCTCCAGGTTGAAGGCAGCGCGGCGCCCGGTGGTCCACTTGTAGACTCCGAAACCCACCGCCGCCAGCAGCAGGACCAGGAGCGCAATCCCGCCGAGCACCGCCCCTTTGTGCCGGCGTGCTTCGCCTAGCACGACCGAGGCACTGGAGGGCGCAGGCGTCACCACCGCGCCGGCGGATGCCGAGGCGGAGGCAGCCGCGCGCGTGCGCCCGGAGCTGGTGTCGCGCTTCAGCCGCTTCAACTCCGCGCGCAGGTCGGCGGCGCTCTGGTAGCGCAGGTCGCGGTCCTTCTCCAGCGCCGTGTGGATCACTTCGCCCAGCTTGCCGGGCAGGGTGGGGTTGAAGGTCGCCGGTGCGGCCGGCTCCTTGTTCAGGATCTCGTCGAAGATCACGGCGGAGGTGTCGCCCTCGAAGGGCAGCCGGGCGGTGGCCATCTGATAGAGCACGGCGCCGAAGGAGAACAGGTCGGTGCGCGGATCCAGTTCTTTGCCGCGCGCCTGCTCCGGCGACATGTAGGCGACCGTCCCCACGGCCACTCCTGGGCTGGTCAAGTGAGCCTCGGCGGTGGCCAGGGTGGGCGCGCCCGCGCCCAGCGAGCGCAGCTTCTGCTCGCTGGCCAGCTTGGCCAGCCCGAAATCCAGGATCTTGGCCTGCCCGCGCCGGGTGACGAAGATGTTGGCCGGCTTGATGTCGCGGTGGATGATGCCCTTGGCGTGGGCGGCGTCGAGAGCGTCGGCGATCTGGATGCCCAACTCCAGCAGTTCGCCCAACTCCAGCGGGCGGCCTCCGATATGCCGGTCCAAGGGCTCGCCTTCCAGCAGTTCCATGGCGATGAAGTGGCGGCCGCCCGCCTCTCCGATCTCGTAGATGGTGCAGATGTTGGGATGGTTCAGGGCGGAGGCGGAGCGCGCCTCCTGGCGGAAGCGCTCCAGCGCCTGCGGGTCCCCCGCCAGCTTCTCGGAGAGGAACTTCAGGGCCACGCGCCGGCCCAGGCTGGTGTCTTCGGCCTCCCACACCACTCCCATGCCGCCGGCGCCGAGCTGGCGGAGCATGCGATAGTGGGAAACAATCTCCTCAGACAAGAATGAGCCCTCTGCCCCCAGCGCGGCACTATAGGCTGGCCTAGCGGGCCGAGTCAACGCGGGCCGGGCAGCGGCGCGGCGCGCCTCAGCGCGACTTGGCTTCTGGGCGTCGCTGCCCGTCGCCGTGTCGGCGGCCCCACAATGTCTCAACTCGGACACGCTCCCAGACCTTTCTCTGCGCTCGCAACTCCTTTGTCGTGAATGCATTCGACGATGGTTGGCGCCGTGCTCTTTCCCTGGACAGCAGGTCGCGAAGAGGAGGACAGCCATGAGGCGCATCGGCGACACCTTCGACGCACGCCACGAGGCGGAACTCGTCCTGATCGAACTCTTCGCCCTCCTGGTTCTTCTTTTCTTGCTCGGTTCCGGAGCGGCATCCAACCCCGTCTCCCCAGGCGTGGCGACGCCCGGCGCCGAGCCGGTCGTGGCCCCGGCTCCCGCCAAGCCGGTGGACCAGCCGGCGGCGCCGGCCCCGCCGGCCACGGTCGTGAAGCACACCTCCCGCCGGCGGCGAGTGGTGATCAGCATCCCCGACCGCAAGCTGGCGGTGCTGGACCAAGGCACGGTGGTGAAGGTGTATCCGGTGGCGGTGGGCGCGGCGGGCAGCCCCAGCCCGAGCGGTGACTTCACGATCGTCTGCCGCGCGAGCGACCCAGCCTACCGGCACAACCGGCAGTTCATTCCGCCCGGCAAGAAGAACCCCCTGGGGGCGCGTTGGCTGGGGCTGAGCAAGGCGCACTACGGGATCCATGGCACCAACGACCCGGGCTCGATCGGCCACGCCGCCTCGCACGGCTGCATTCGCATGAACAACCAGGATGTCCGAGAACTCTTTGCGCAGGTCGAGGTCGGCGACGGGGTGGAGATCCACAGCCAGCGCGACCCCGGCCTGGAGCAGATCTTCGGCGAGCCGGCGCCGGTGGAAGAAGGCGCGCCGACCGCAGGTGCGAGCGAACAACTCTAAGGAGAAGCGATCATGCAAGTCACCGAGATGCTGCTGGGGTTGGGAACGGGGATGGTGCTCTCGCTGGGCCTGGGCCTGCTCCTGGCGCGGCTGCTGTGGGGCGGGCTGCTGCGCGTCATGTGCGTGTGCATGAGCCGGGCGCAGCGGACCGCCGTCTCACCCGCAATGCCCGCCGCTCTGGTGAGCGGCGGCCGCCGAATCTGGAACCCGAACCTGGGCCGGGCTTCGGCCCGTTGAGAGAAAGGAAGGAAGGCCATGCTGTTCCTCAAGTATGTGATGGTCCTGGCCGGGGTGGGGCTGCTCATCGTCGGAGCAGGCATCATGCTGTACGACGCGTACTTGGTGGCGAACTTTCGGCGCCGCGTGGCCCGGGGCACGGCAGAGAACCTGCTGCCGCCCGGGCCCGTCCGCTGGCGGCGTGCCGGAAAACTGGCCGTGATCGCCGTCCTGCCTCTGCTGCTGAGCCAGAGCATCGTGGTCGTGCCCAGCGGCATGGCGGGCGTGCGCATCAGCCAGATCTCCGGCACCCGGCCCGGGACGCTCTATCCCGGCGTCCACCTGGTCAAGCCGCTGGTGGAGCAAGTCGCGTTCTTCGACACCCGCGACCAGCTCTTCTCCACCGCCGCAGTCGAGCCGCCCAAGAAAGAAGGAGCCGCCGCGCCCGAGGTCCTGAAGGTGCAGGCGCGCGAGGGGTTGAACATCGGCCTGGCGGTGACCGTGCGCTATCGCCTGGACGCGCGCCGGCTCGACTTCATCCAGAACACCTTGCCGCAGCCGGTGGACAAGGAGATCGTGCCCGCGGTGGTGGCCTCGGCCTTCCGCGAGACCGTGCCCAACTACACCGTGCGTGACGTCTTCGCCACCCGGCGCGAGGAGGTGCGGCGCCGGGCCGCCGACCAGATCACGCTGAAGCTGGGCGCCAGCGGCATCGTGGTCGAGGAAGTCATGCTGCGCGACATCCAGCTTCCCCCGGAATACGCCAAAGGCCTCGAAGGCTTGCTGCTCAAGGAGCAGGAGAACGACCGCATGGGAGTGGAGACCGAGATCCAGCAGAAGCAGGTGCGCATCACCGAACTGCAAGCGGAAGCGGAGAAGGCGGCGCAGGTCAAGCACGCCGAGGGCGAGGCCCAGGTACACGTGCTGCAGGCCAAGGCCGAGGCCGACGCCATGCAGTACACGCTGCCGCTCAAGCAGAAGCAGATCGAGCAGTCGCGGCTGGAGGCCGAGGCACGCAAGGAAGCTACCATCAAGAACGCCGAGGCCGCCGCCGCCGCCAAAGTCATCGACAGCAAGGCGGAGCTGGAGCGGCGTAAGCTGCTGGCCGACGCCGAGGCCAACCGCATCCGCGTGACCGCCGCCGCCGACGCCGAGCGCCTGCAGTCCGAGGCCGCCATCCTCAACAAGAGCCCGCTGCTGATCAACAAGATCATCGCTGAGCGCCTCTCCGACAAGGTGCAGATCATGATGGTGCCGACGGACGGGAAGTTCTTCTTCACCAACGATGTCTTGCAGGGCATGAGGGCCGGCCAGACGGGCGGCACCTCCGACGACCCGTCCGGGCGCGGCGACGGGCAGCGATGAACCGGCTCGCCACCCGCGGCTAGAGAAAGGAAGGAAGGCCATGTTGCTCCTCAAGGTGGTGGTGGTGCTGGCGGGGATGGGGATCTTGGTGGTGGTCGCGGGACTGCTGCTGTACGACGCGTGCCTGGCAGTCAATTTCCAGGGCCACGCGCCCCGGAGCAAGGCCGAGCACCCGCTGCCGTCGGCCCCCGCGTTCCGCCGGCCCGCCGTCTTTCTCTACCAGCGGGCCCTGGCAGCGCACGCCGCCCAGCCCCTGGATGCCCGGGTGCTGAGGATCCGACGGCGCGTGCGCGCGTCACGACGGGCAACCACGAGTTAAGTTCCGCCGGCTAATCCAAAAGGTGGCCTCGCCTCCGCCGCGGCGGGGCCACCTCAGCCGGCGGGTTCGACCAAGCGGCAGAGCACAGAGTAGCGTGGCAACAGCGGCGGCTGGAGCCTTTGCTATAATCCGGCCGCGATCTCCCGCACGCTCCAGAAAGGCGCCGGATGCGCTTCCCGCGAGTCCTTCCCCTGTGCTGCGCCGTGCTGCTGGTGCTGGTAGGCGCGCTTCCCTGCCACGCCGACCCTCTGGAAGACGCCGCCCGCGTTCTCGCCCGCGACATCGTAGCCAGGACCGGCCCCGGCACCGCCCTCGCGCTCAGCCTGCAAAACCTGTCTTCCCTAGGGAGCGAGGACGCGGCCGAGGTCCGCCGCGCCCTGGAGAGCGAGTTGCGCCATCGCCAGGTGCAACTGGTGCCGGCGGAGCGCGCGGTGGCGGAGGTCAAGGTCACGCTGGCGGAGAACCCCGCGGGCTATTTGTGGGTGGCGGAGGTGCGGCAGGGCAACTCGCGGGACCTGGTGATGCGCACGGTGGCGCGGTCCAGCGCAGCGGCGGCGGCGCGCCCAACCAGCCCGCTGGTCATCCAGAAGACCCTGCTCTGGCAGCAGAGCACGCCCTTTCTCAATCTGGCCCTGCTGCAGCCGGCCCATGGCGACGCGCGCCTGCTGGTCCTCGAGGCCGCCCAGGTCTCGCTCTATCGCTTGCAGGGCGGACGCTGGCAGTTGGAGCAATCGGCGCCGGTGCTGCATGCGGGAACGCCGGCGCGCGACCTGCGCGGGCGCCTGTGGTTGCACTCCGACCTGGTTTCCTTCGACGCCTACCTGCCGGGCGCTTCCTGCAGCGGAACGGTGCAACCCGCACTCACGCTGAGCTGCCGCGCCGGGGACGATCCCTGGCCGCTCGGGCCTGGGTCCAAGGACTCGCTCGCCGCCTTCTACGGTTCGGGACGCGACTTCTTTTCCGGCGCGCTGACCGCCGGCAACAGCCGCAACGCCAATGTGCCGCCGTTTTACTCGGCGGCGCCGCTGGGAAGCGGCTGGGCCTTCACCGGGATCGACGGCCAGGCGCGCTGGATGAACGGGAGCGGTCCCCTGCTTCCCCTGAGCCTGCACTCGGGCAGCGAGCTGGCGGGCGTGGCCAGCGGCTGCGGCGCGGGCACGCAAGTGCTGGCCACCGGGCGGGGCGATTGGGAGGCGCCCGACTCGGTCCAGGCGTACGAGCCTGCCGGGCGCGACCTGGCCCCGGCGGGCGCGCCGGTCTCCTTCGACGGTCCCGTGCTGACCCTCTGGACCGAAGCCGATACCCGCACCGTCCTGGCGGTGTCTTACAACCTGAAGACAGGGAGCTATGAGGCGCATCGTCTCGCCATTGCTTGCAGCCAGTAGCCTGCTGCTGTGCCTGGGCGCAGCCGGAGCGACTCGCCCGCACTACGGCGGGCGGCTGCGGGTGGAGATGCAAGCGGCGCCCAACTCGCTCGATCCCACCGCGCCGGAGCGCTACGCGCCCTACGCCGTGGCCCGGGCCCGCATCGCGGAATTGACTTTCGACCGCCTGGTGCGGCTCGACGCCAATGCCCAGCCGCAACCCCAATTGGCTACCGCCTGGCAGCACGACGCCGGGTACAAGCGCTGGGAGTTCCAACTACGTCCGGGAGTGAAGCTACACGACGGCTCACCGCTGACGCCGCAGATCGTGGCCGAAGCGCTCGCCGCCGCCAACTTCGCCTGGCGCGTGCGGGCCACGGCGGACACGGTGATCGTCGAGTCCGACTCGCCCCTGCCCGGCCTGCTCGCCGACCTGGCCACCACCCGCTACTCCATCGTGAAGCGCGACGGCGACCGCCTCATCGGCTCCGGACCCTTCCGCCTCGCGCAGTGGCAGCCAGGGCAGCGCGCGGCGCTCACCGCCAGCGAAGACTACTGGGGCGGGCGGCCTTACCTCGACGGGGTCGAGGTGCAGATGGGGCGCTCGCTGCGTGACCAGCAGATCGACTTGCAGACCGGCCGTGCCGACGTGGTCGAGGTCGCGCCCGACCAGGTACGGCGCAGCGCGCAAGCCGGCCTGCGCGTGGCGCAGTCGCAACCGGTGGACCTGGTGGCGCTCGTCTTCACCCCCGGGGCCCCAGCCGCCGACGACGCGCGCCGGCGCGAGGCGCTGGCGCGCTCCCTGGACCGCGCCGCCATCGCCACTGTCCTGCTGCAGCGCCAGGGCGAGCCCGCCGCTTCCCTGCTGCCGCAGTGGATGAGCGGATACGCCTTTCTCTTCCCCGCGGCACCCGACCTGGCGCGCGCGCGGCAGCTCCGCGCCGAGCTTCCCGCCGCCCTGCCGCTCACTCTGGCCTTTGACTCCGCTGACCCGCTCGGGCAGGCCATCGCGGAGCGCATCGCCCTGGATGCCCGCGAGGCCGGGCTCACCGTACGCGCCTTCGGCGAGATGATGTCGGCGCGCCCCGGCAACGCCGACGTGCGCCTGGTGCGCGTCCGCCTGGGCTCGCCCGACCCAGGGGCGGCGCTGGCCGAAGCCGCGGCTGCGCTCGACCTTGCTCCGCCCGCGCGCGGCGCCGGCCTGGCCGATCCCCAGCAGCTTTATGAGTCCGAGCGTGCCCTGCTCGAGGACTTCCGCGTGGTGCCGCTCTTCCATCTGCCAGAGGCCTGCGCGCTCAGCCCGCGCGTGCACGACTGGAAAGAAGAGCCGGCGGGAGACTGGCGCTTGGAGGATGTCTGGGTGGAAGGCGCGCCGTGAGCTTCCGCGGCAAACTGCTGGCGCTGTTCACCGCCGCCATGGTGGTGGCGGTGGCTCTGGTGGCGGTCATCGTCTCCGGCGCCACCCGCCGCGCCTTCGAGCACGCCGATGAGCAGCGCACCGATGCCCTGGTGACGCAGTTCCGCCGGGAGTTCGCGCACCGCGGCGGGGAAGTCAGCGGGCGCGTGGCCGCGCTGGCCGCCGCCGAGCCCACCCTGCGCATGGCCATCGCGCTCAGCGGCCCCAACCCCGATCCCGCGCCCTACGTCAACGAAGCCGCCGCCATGGCTGCCTCGCAGCAGCTCGACTTCCTGGAGATCGTGGGCAGCGACGGTGCCATCATCTCGTCGGCGCAGTGGCCGGCGCGCTTCGGCTATCACGAGG
>DASPRL010000209.1 GCA_035624475.1 Terriglobales bacterium | reverse complement strand
CAAGCTCGCGGCGCCGCCTGCAGGCCCTGCTGCGTGATCCCGCCCGCCGCCCCCACGTGATCACCTTCACCAGTTCCTCGACGGTGCGCAACTTCATGGACCTGCTGGGGCGGAAGCGGGAGAATCGCAGGCTGTTGAAGGGAATCACAGCGGCTTCCATCGGCCCGGTGACCTCGGCCACGCTGCGCGACCTGGGCCTCAAGCCCGGCGTTCAGGCCCGCCGCTACACCATCCCCGGCCTGGTGGCGGTCATCGTCGAGCGCAGACCCCGCCGCTAACTCTATTTCAATGTGCAGCCGCAGTCGGCAGGCTTCACGTATTCCTTTAAGAATTCGCCCACCCGGGTGTAGGCATCGATCTGGTTGGGGACGCGGGCGAAACCGTGCCCCTCGTTCTCGTAGATCTTCAGTTCCGCGACTCCGCCGCGCTTCGAGACCGCGTCCGCTACCTGCTGGGCCTCTTCCTTGGGACAGCGCGGATCGTTGCCCCCGGCCAGCAAGAGCAGCGGCGCCTTGATCCGGTCCACGAAGTGGATGGGCGAGCGCTCTTCGAAGAGCGCCTTGTCCTTGACCGGATCGCCCATGGTGGCCAGGTCATATTGTTGCAAGAGCGGGTCCTCGTGCTCGACCTCGGTGAACCAGTTGACGAAGGGGACGATGGCCACGCCCGCCGCCCACTCTTCGGGCGCCTTGGTCACCGCCATCATGGTCATGTAGCCGCCGTAGCTGCCGCCCATGACCGCCATCTTCTTGGGATCCATGAAGCCGGTCTGCTGGAGGAAGTCGGCTGCCGCCAGCACGTCCTGCAGGTCGCCGCCGCCCATATCGCGCAGGTTGGCGTCCTGGAACTCCTTGCCGTAGCCGGTGGAGCCGCGGTAGTTGGGCGCGATCACGAAGTAGCCCTGGTTCACCAGGTACTGGATGGTGCGGTTGAAGCTGTTCACACTCTGCGCCGTGGGCCCGCCGTGGATGTACACGATGCCCGCGTTTTCCATGGTGCGCCGCGCGTTGTAAGGGACATAGACGAAGGCCGAGATCTGCCACTTGCCGTCGCGGCTGG
Organism: Terriglobales bacterium; assembly: GCA_035624475.1. Taxonomy (NCBI): domain Bacteria; kingdom Pseudomonadati; phylum Acidobacteriota; class Terriglobia; order Terriglobales; species Terriglobales bacterium. The sequence continues at coordinate 1,013 of DASPRL010000209.1, read as the reverse complement.
GGAAGTGCACCAGGAAGGGCTCGACCATGTCCTTGGGATCGAGGCCGCCCACCAGCGAGTGCGTGACCTGCCGCGCCTTCGCCGTGGCGAAGCTGTACACCCAGGCGTCGCTGGGGGCGTTGGCGCCGTTGTGGTAGAAGAGCAGCTCTTTGCCGTCGCGCGAGAAGGCCGACTCCGCTCCGCCCAGGCTGTTGACCCCCGGCGCCAGCGGCAGCGCCGCGGTCTTCCGGGTGGCCAGGTCGTGGACGAAGACCTCGGTGTTGCCGTCCACGTTGGCGGTGAAGGTGACCTTGCGCCCGTCGGGGGAGAAGTTGCCGGCGGCGATCTCCCACTTGTCGCGGGTCAGCCACGTGATCTTCTTGCTGGCGATGTCGAGCAGGCCCACGTTGTCGTAGCCGTTGGCGGCGTTCGAGGTGATGAGCAGGCGCTTGCCGTCGGGGGAAAAATCGGCCGCGCTGTAGGTCTGCTCGCCGGTATGCGCGGTCAGGTTCACGCTCTTGCCGGTCTCCACCTCCGCCAGGAAGATGTTGGAGTCCTTGCCGGCGGCGTTCTGCTGGGTGTAGGCGATCCACTTGCCGTCGCGCGACCAGATGGGCCCGAAGTTGCCCAGGTCTTTCGGCGTGCCCGAAGTGATGTGCTGCACGCCGCGCAGCGTGACGTTCATCACGTCGATCTCGTAGCTGGGCGAGTCCTTGGGCTTGACGGAGTAGGCCAGGAAGCGGCTGTCGGGCGACCACCCCGGACTCTCTTCTGAGATCTCCGGCGTGTTGGTCATGTTGTAGACCTTGCCGCTCTCCGGCGAGACCAGGAAGATGTCCCACTGCTCGTTGCCGTCGTGGTCGGACTGGTAGGCGATGTACTTGCCGTTGGGCGACCAGGCGGGCGCCGCCTGGCGCTGGTCGCTGACCGTGAGCTGCGTGGGCCAGCCGCCTCGCGCCGGCACCAGCCACAGGTTGTTGCGCCCGCTGATGTTCGAGATGAAGGCGATCTGCTTCCCGTCGGGCGACCACGCC
>DASPRL010000208.1 GCA_035624475.1 Terriglobales bacterium | reverse complement strand
GGAGAAGCGCAAGATCCGGCGCTCCTTCGGCGCCTATGTCTCGCCGGGCGTGATCAGGATGATCGAGAAGGACCCCAAGGCACTGCTGCGTCCGGGCGGCGAGATGAAGGAACTCAGCATCATGTTCAGCGACATCCGCAGCTTCACCTCGGTGGCCGAGGGGCTGAGCCCGGACGAACTGGTGCTCCTGCTGAACGAATACCTGGGCGAGATGACCGAGATCCTGTTCAAGTGGTGGGGGACGCTGGACAAGTACATCGGCGACGCCATCATGGCCTTCTGGGGATCGCCGTATCCGCAAGAAGACCACGCCTACCGCGCCTGCACCTGCGCCCTGGACATGAGCGCGCGCCTGGACGAATTGAACCAGAAGTGGGCGGAGGAAGGGCGCAAGACCATCAACATCGGCATCGGCATCAACACCGGGCCGGTCAACGTGGGCAACATGGGCTCGAGCCGGCGCCTGGCGTGGACGGTGATGGGCGACCACGTGAATCTGGCCTCGCGCCTGGAGGGACTGACCAAGAAGTATCGGGTGCGCATCGTGCTCAGCGAGTTCACCTACGGGCAGATCCAGAAGGCCTACGTCACCCGCGAGCTGGACCGCATCACGGTGGTGGGCAAGAGCCAGCCGGTGGCCATCTACCAGCTCCTGGACTTCCTGAAGGTGCGGGAGCGCTATGCCGACCTGCTGGCGCGCTGGGAACAGGCGCTGGCCGCCTACAAGGCGCAGGAGTGGGGCAAGGCGGCGGACCGCTTCGAGGATATCCTGGCCGCTTACCCCGGCGACGGCCCCTCCGAAGCCCTGCTGGAGCGCTGTAAGAGATTCATGATCCATCCTCCCGCCCCCGACTGGGACGGCGTGTACGTCATGGAGACCAAGTGAAGCCTGGCTGGAAGAGACTTGCGGTCCGGTGGTGCGCACCGGTGGCGATGATGGTGGGGCTCGCGGCGGCGCTGGCGGCGCAGCACGCTGAGAAGCCGGCGAGGAAGGCCGCGCCTTTGGAGGCGCAGGAGTTCTCTGCCGCGGTGAGCGAGGCGGCGCTGGCCGAATTGCGCGCCGGCTTTCAGAACCACAATGCCGAGCAGGTGATGGCCATGTTCGAGCGCGCCCGCCTGGCCGGCTGGAGCGAGATGCGCGACCTCCTCGAGAACCGCATGGCCGCCTACGACACCTTCCGCATGGGATACCACGTGGTGACCACCTCCTCCGAGGGCGGGCGGGGGACGGTGGTGGCGGAGGTGGAGCTGGAGAGCGTGGCCCAGGCCGGCGTCACCTCGCCCGAGCGCCGCTCGGCGACCCTGCGCCTCACCCTGGAGCGCGGCCCCAAAGGCTGGCGCATCGTGGACTACTCCCCGCGCGGCTTTTTCACCCGATGAAGCGCGACTACCCGGAGCGGCCGCTGGTGGGGGTGGGCGCGGTCATCGTGGACGGCGGGCGCGTGGTGGTGGTGCGGCGCGCCACCGCGCCGCTCCAGGGCGAGTGGTCCATCCCCGGGGGCATGCTGGAGCTGGGCGAGACGGTGCGCGAGGCCGCTGTTCGCGAGGCCCGGGAAGAAACCGGCCTCGTGGTCGAGCCCGGCGAGGTGCTGGGAGTCTTCGACCGCATCCTGCCCGATTCGGAAGGAAAGATCCGCTACCACTACGTGCTCATCGACCTGCTATGCCGGCGGGTGGGCGGGGAACTGCGCGCCGGCGGCGACGCCGCCGAGGCCCGCTGGCTGACGGCGGAAGAGCTGCAGAGCTTCCCCGTCGCTGAACCGGCAGCGGGACTGCTGCGGCGCGCGCTCCACCCAAGCTAGCCCTTCCAGCGAAAGGCGTCGGGTTGCGGCAAGCCGACATGGGCGAGCACGCGGCAGGCGAACTCGCGCGCCATCTCAGTCCCGTTCCTAGGCCGGTTGTAGAAGGTGGGGATCAGGGGAAAGATGGTGGCCCCGGCGTCGGCGGCGCGGTAGAGATTGCGGATGTGGATCTTGTTGAGCGGGGTCTCGCGCACGCACAGGACGAGGGGGCGGCGCTCCTTGAGGCAGACGTCGGCAGCGCGCTCGATGAGGCGGTCGGCGGTGCCGCAGGCGATACGCGCCAATGTCCCCATGCTGCAGGGGATGACCACCATGGCGTCGGTGGGATAGGAGCCGCTGGCCACGTTGGCGCCGATGTCGGCGTTGTTCTGCAGCGCGATCTTCTTCGAGTCTTTCCCCAGGATCTGCTTCACCAGGTGCGCCCTCCCGGTTAACCCCAGTTCCTCGGCTGCTACTCGCAGGGCACTGTCAGAAACGATAAAGTTCACCCTGGTGACCCGGCGGTCGCGCTCCGCGAGGAGCAGGAACTGCCGGGTGAACACCGCGCCACTGGCGCCGGTCATGGCCACGGTGAGGGTCCTGGGTTCCGCAAGGGGCATCGGGAAGCGTCCAAAGTCGAAAGAGAACTGACCGCGCGATGAGCATAGGGAGTAGGGCTCATTCGCGTCAAGGACCCGCCTCCGGCCAGAGCACCGTTCTTCCCCGAGCACAACATGGCGACTGCTACCACTCTGCGCCTGCGCCGCAGTGCGGCCGAACGCCATGCCCTCGCGGGTGTGGAGCGGGACATCCGCGTCCACGATCCCAACGGCCGGCAGAAGTACCTGCGCGACTACCAGCAGGCCTATTCCGCTTACCAGGCTTCCCTCAGCCGCGAAGAACTGCACGCCCAGATGAGCAGCGCCGATGTCATCCTGATCGCCGACTATCATGCCCTGCCGGCCTCGCAGCGCTTTGCCGCCGAGGTCGTGGAGCGGCTGGGCCGGGCGCCGGGGCGCCCGGTGGCCCTGGGAGTGGAGTTCGTGCTGGCGCGCGACCAGCACCTGCTGGACCGCTGGCTGCGGGGAGAGGTCTCGAACGACGAATTGCGGCTGCGGCTGCGCTTCGATACCCAGTGGGGGTATGAGTGGGAGCCGGCGGAGGCCTTGCTGGAGGCGGCGCGGGCCCACGCCGGCGGCATCGTGGGCCTGGACTGCCTGCCCCGCCATGACCTGCGGCGGGTGAACCTGCGCGACCGCCACGCCGCCGCCCGCATCGACGACCTGCGCGAGCGCAACCCTCACGCCCGGGTGGTGGCGCTGTTCGGGGAGTCGCACCTGGCCCCCAACCACATCCCCCGCTGGCTGCGGCAGCGGCGCCCCCAGGACCGCATCCTCACCCTCCTGCAGAACGTGGACGCGCTCTACTGGCAGGCGGCGGGCGAGCCCGGGCGGGTGGAGGCGGTACGCGTCCAGGAGGACGTGTTCTGCGTCCTGGCCGCCAGCCCCCTGGAAAAATACGAGAGCTACCGCATGTGCATCGAGCGCTGGCGGCAGGCGCCCACCGCGGCTCCCGACCCCGCGCCCACCCTCTACAACCTGATCGAGGCGCTGCTGCGCTTCCTGCACGTCGACCCGTACTCACCCCACAACGGCACCCAGCCGCGCTACCTGGTGGACCTGCTCCCCGAGGTGCATGCCCGGGGAGAGTGGGAGCCGCTGCGCAAGCTGCTGTCGCGCCAGGGCGCCAGCCTGGAGGAAGCGCGGGCGGTGCTGGCGGCCATCCGCGAGCGCGGCGGCTGCTACCTGTCGCGCCTGAACGCCATCTTTCTGCAGCGGTTTGAGATGGCCGGCGGAGCGGAGGAGGCGGCCCGCTTCGTCCATGCCGCCTGCCGGGGGAAGGCCGGCAGCAACGGCCACGGGCGTCCGCCGGGCTCGGCCGAGGACCTCTTCTTCACCCGGGTGCTGGAGGAGGCGCTGGCCTATTTGGGCTCGCGCGTGCTCTATCCGGCGCGAGCGGGAGTGCGCCGCGAGGACCTGCGGGTGCTCTACGCCCAGCCCGACCCGCTGCTCGAACTCACCGGCGAGGCCCTGGGCTTCGCCGCGCAGCAGCTCGGGCAGATGCTGGGCACGGAACTCTACGACGCCTACCTGGAAGCGCGCCTTTCTCGCCGCTTCCTCCGCTCCCTCTACTTCCGTTCCCTCGACCCGCCGGGAGCGGCGAGCACGCTCTACTTCCAACTGCTGAGCAGGCTGGGAGGCTAGTACTCAGTACTCGGTACTCAGTACTCAGGGAGCCGGCGCGTGCCGTGATAACCTGACTGGCTGAATGCTGACGGCTGAGTGCTGACTGCTTTCCCTGTGAAGCCCGAGTCCATCAAGCGGCTCTTCGACCAGGTGCGGCGGGGCAAACTGAGCCCCGACCAGGCGGTGGCGCGCCTGCGCCATCTGCCCTTCGAGGACCTGGGCTTCGCCAAGGTGGACCATCACCGGGTACTGCGCGCGGGCATGCCCGAGGTGGTGCTGGCGCAGGGCAAGAGCGCGGCCCAGGTGGCGGGCATCTTCGCGCGACTGGCGCGCCAGGGCTCGAATGTGCTGGCCACGCGTGCCACGGAAGAGCAGTTCCGGGCGGTGCGGCGGAAGCTGCGGCGGGCGGAGTATCGCGAATTGGCGCGCGCCATCGTGCTCTGCCAGGACCGCAAGCGCTACGGCAAGGGCAAGATCGCTGTGGTCTCGGCGGGGACGGGCGACATCCCGGTGGCGGAGGAAGCGGTGGTCACCGCCGAGGTCATGGGCAACGAGGTGGAGCACTTTTATGACGTAGGCGTGGCCGGGATCCACCGCCTGCTGGCCCATCGGGAGGCGCTCACCCGGGCGCGGGTGGTGATCGTCTGCGCCGGCATGGAAGGAGCGCTGCCCAGCGTGGTGGGAGGGCTGGTGGGGGTGCCGGTGATCGCCGTGCCCACCAGCGTGGGCTACGGGGCGTCGTTCGAGGGGCTGGCGGCGCTGCTGGGCATGCTGAACTCCTGCGCCTCCAACGTCAGCGTGGTCAACATCGACAACGGCTTCGGGGCCGGCTACGTGGCCTCGATGATCAACCGGCTATGAGGCGGGGGAAGGGAAGCCGGACCGGGCGCCCCCGGCCACTTCCGGTGCTGACCACGCGACGGCTGCGGCTGCGACGGCTGCGTCCCGGCGACGCGGAGGCCGTCTTCCGCTACTGCTCCGACCCGCGGGTGACGCGCTACATGGTCTTCGAGACCCACCGCAGCCTGGCGGAGACGCGCCGGATCGTGCGCCGGCTGGAAGCGAGTCATCGCCGGACCGGGGCCCCGCACTGGGCCATCACCTTGCGGGGCAGCGGGAAGCTGATCGGGATGTGCGGCTTTTTGCCGCTCGAGACGAAGCACCGCCGCGGGGAGTTTGGCTACTGGCTGGGCCGGCCGCATTGGGGGCAGGGCTACGCCACCGAGGCGGTCGGGGCGCTGCTGGCCTTTGGCTTTCGCAGGTTGAAGCTGAACCGCCTGCAGGCGCGGGTGGTGGTCGGGAACCGGGCTTCGGCCCGCGTCCTGCAGAAGGCGGGCATGAAGCTCGAGGGTACGCTGCGGCAGTTCGAGCAGATCAAGGGGAAGTTCCCGGATCTCCACCTCTACTCCATGTTGCAACGGGAATTCATCCGGCGTGAACGACGACGCTAGTCGCGGCTGATTTCCCGCTTGACATTTATTCGTTTTAACGCCTATAGTCGCCGGAATGCCGGGAAAGCACAAAGACGAGCCTGGGCAGGAAGCCGCCATCCCCTTCACCAGCCTGGAGGAGGAGGTCTTCACCAACCTGCAGCGCACCGCCGATGAGCTGATGCGCTCGGTCTCCGACCTGCTGAAGCCGGTGGGGCTTTCGCCGACCCAGTACAACGTGCTGCGCATCCTGCGGGCGGCAGGGCCCAAGGGCCTGGCCTGTGGAGAGGTGGCGGAGCGCATGATCACACGCGATCCCGACGTCACCCGCCTGCTCGACCGGCTGGAGAAACGCGGCCTGGTGGGGCGCCGCCGCGAGGACCACGACCGCCGCGTCATCCTCACCCGCATCACCCCCCAGGGCCTGGAGATCCTGCACAAACTCGACGAACTCATTCCCCGCCTGCACCAGCTCCAACTGGGGCACATGACCGAAGAGGGACTGCGGCTGATGAATGAGCTGCTGGAGGCCGCTCGCGGGGCGGTGACCTAGGGAGCGAGATCTGTAAGTCGGTTAGACAACTATCGTCTAGACGACTAAGTGCTTGCGGGAACCCAATCCTCCTGGAATGGCGTGCGGCGGCGATGGTGGAAGACCGCAGACAGGATCCAGGAGACTAGCCCAACAGAATCACCACCGCGGCCGCGCGGACGTTCCAATCTCCGGGGTGCCGCGCCGGCGCCAAGAAATTCTGCAACAAAGTCGGTCCCTGAGAATCTTCTCTGGAGGAGCCGAGGCGTGCACGAGCTGATGGACTTCCTGGTGGCTAACGGCTACCTGGTTCTTTTCCTGTGGGTGCTGGGGGAGCAGGCGGGGCTGCCGGTGCCCTCCGCGCCGCTGCTGCTGGCGGCGGGTGCGCTCATCGGGCTGCACAAACTGGATGCCGCCGCAGTAGTGCTGCTCTCGACCGTGGCTTCGGTGTCCGCCGACCTGCTGTGGTTCCGGCTGGGACGCCGGCGCGGCGCCAAGGTCCTGAACTTCCTGTGCAAGGTCTCGCTGGAGCCCGACTCCTGCGTGCGCACGACCCAGAGCCGCATCGCCAAGAGCGGGCCGCGCTCCCTGTTGCTGGCCAAGTTCATCCCCGGCTTCAGCACCGCCGCTCCGCCCCTGGCCGGGGCGGGGGGAATGAGCCTGGCCCGCTTCCTGCTCTTCGACTTCCTGGGCTCGCTGCTCTGGGTGGGCTCGCTCGTGCTGCTGGGTTTCGCCTTCAGCCACCAGTTGGAGTTGCTGGCCGCCTACAGCGCCCGGCTGGGGGCCTGGCTGCTGGTGCTGCTGCTAGCGGCCCTGGCCGCCTTCCTGTGGCGCAAGTACGGGCAGCGGCGGCGCTTCGTGAAGGACCTGGCGGTGGCCCGTATCCCGGCGGAAGAACTGAAGGCGCGGCTGGAAGCAGGGGAGGCGGTCACCATCGTGGACCTGCGCCATCCCCTGGACTGGCTGACCGACCCCCGCACCCTGCCGGGGGCGCTGCGCATGAAGCCGGACGAGATCGAGGAGCGCAACCAGGAGATCCCGCGCGACCGCGAGGTCATCCTGTACTGCACTTGACCCAACGAAGCGACCAGCGCCCGGGTGGCGCTGAAGCTGAGAGCCAAGGGGATCAAGCAGGTGCGGCCACTGGCCGGGGGCTTCTTCGGCTGGCGCGACAAGGGCTATCCCATGTACCTCGATCCCGCCCTGGAAGTGCCCAAGGGGCGCCCTGGGCATCTGGCCGCGCACACGGCGTAGTCGCCAGTAGCCGGTCGCCAGAAAAGACGTCAGCGCGCTGCCGCGGAGCAGGACCGGGAGGGCACGGCTTCAGCCGTGCCGAGAGAGACGCCCGGAGCCCCCGGCCGAGGAAGGCCAGAGCGGAAAGCGAGGGCGACCCGAGGCTGGGGCACGGCGACGCTTCTCTGGTGCTAGACTGGGCCTCGCATGCGTCCCTCGCCTGCAATGACGAGTGCCTTAGTCTTCGCTCTACTGCTTACGGCGGCCCCTTCGGCCGCGGCCCAGACCCGCGAGGATGCCACGGATGAACCGCTGCTGGTTGTCCAAGACGGGCGCTACGGGTACATCGACCACAGTGGGCGCTTCGTTATTTCGCCTCAATACATCTGGGCCAGCGATTTCGGGGACGGACTGGCAAAGGTCTTCCTCTGCGGCCGGATGGTCTCTATCGATCGCCAGGGCAATGTGTGGCCGCTACGATTGCTTGTGAGCGACGGGCTAACGTTCATGGAGGACGACAACGGCAAAAAGGGCTTTGTCGACGCGACGGGACGCTGGGTGATACCGCCTAGATATCAGAGCGTCCTCGATTTTTCCGAGGGTCTGGCGCCGGTGGAAGTGAATGGAAAGTGGGGGTTCATCGATTCCGCAGGCAACGAGGCGATTTCGCCCCGGTTTGACGAAGCTTATCGTTTTCTTGAGGGCGTCGCGGTTGTGGGACTGGGCGACACGTACGCGCTCATCGATAAGAACGGGCATGTCCTCGCCCAAGGCTTCGATGTGCCCGGACTGCCGAGAGAGGGCCTGATTGGGGTGTTCATGGGCGACAAGTGGGTGTACCTCGGCCTGAACGGGCATCAGGCCTTCCCTGCGCAGTTTGAGTCGGGCAACGACTTCTCGGACGGTCTGGCGGCTGTAGAGCGGCACAAGAAACTCGGTTACATTGACCGCAAGGGACAGGTGGTTATCCCTTTTCAGTTCGACTGGGCAGGTGACTTCTCACGTGGCTTGGCTCCGGCTCGCCAGGGCGATCGCAGCGGGTTCATCGACAAGTCAGGGAGGTTCGTCATCGACTTGAGCTTCGAAGCCGCGGGCAGCTTTGGGAATGGAGGTGTCTCGGGTTTCTGGACCAAGGACTATCGCCAGTTTGGCTACGTGCTGACCAGCGGCAAGATAATCTGGGGGCCGACGCCCGAGTCTCCCGACCATCCACCGCTGTTCGGCTGGACGGAAGACGACCGGGAGAGGAGTTGCGAGGGGGTACCCGACCTGCTCCGGCAGAGGATCGCTTCTTTCCCCCCGATTCCCCGGAACTAGCCGCGCGGGGTCCCTCGGGTCGCCCTCGCTGGCGCTGCGGGCTCCCTCGGGACCGAACGAGTTTGGCGACGCTGCACGGCACGGCTGAAGCCGTGCCATCCCGGAAACACGCCATCATTCACCGCTTCTTCTCGACTCCTCCTCGGGGCGGTGAACTCTCTCCGAACACGCGGGCGAAGATCTTGTCCACGTTGCGGAGTTGGCGCTTGAGGTCGAAAGCGCGCTCCAGTTGGCGGCGGGAGAGGCGCCGGGTGATGGCCTTGTCCTTCTGCACCAACTGGCGGAAGTTCAGACCCTGCTTCCAGGCGCGCATGGCGTGGTGCTGCACCAGGCGGTAGGCCTGCTCGCGCAGCATGCCGGCCTCGGCCAGGTCGAGCAGCAGTTGCCCGCTGAAGACCAGCCCGCCCGTGCTCTCCAGGTTCTCCTTCATGCGGCGGGGATAGACCACCAAGGTGTCGACCAGGTTGGCGCTCTTGGCCAGCAGGTAGTCCACCAGGATGGTGGAGTCGGGCAGGATGACGCGCTCGACCGAGGAGTGGGAGATGTCGCGCTCGTGCCACAGGGCGACGTTCTCCAGCGCGGCCTGGGCGTTGGCGCGCACCACGCGCGCCAGCCCCGAGATCTGCTCGCAGGTCACGGGATTGCGCTTGTGCGGCATGGCGCTGGAGCCCTTCTGCTTCTCGGAGAAGAACTCCTCGGCCTCGCGCACCTCGGTGCGCTGCAGGTGGCGGACCTCGGTGGCGATCTTGTCCAGGCTGGAGGCGATGACCGCCAGCGTGGCCAGGTAGGCGGCGTGGCGGTCGCGCTGGATGACCTGGGAGGAGATGGCGTCCACCTCCAGGCCCAGGCGGGCGCAGATCTTCTGCTCCAGCTCGGGCTCGAGGTGGGCGCAGTTGCCTACCGCGCCGGAGAGCTTGCCGACGCGCATGTCCTCGGCGGCGCTCTCGAAGCGGGCGAGGTTGCGCCCGCTCTCGGCGTACCAGTTGGCCAGCTTGAGACCGAAGGTGATGGGCTCGGCATGGATGCCGTGGGTGCGCCCGATCATGGGGGTGTGCTGGAACTCGCGGGCGCGGCGGGCGAGCGCGTCGCGCAAGCGCTCCAGCCCCTGGCGCAGCAGGGCCGAGGCGGCCTTGACCTGCAGGGCCTGAGCGGTGTCGACCACGTCGTTGGAGGTCAGTCCGAAGTGCAGCCAGCGGGAGTGGGGGCCGACCTTCTCGGCCACGGCGGTAGTGAAGGCGATGACGTCGTGCTTGACCTCGGCCTCGATCTCCTGGATGCGGCGCAGGTCGAAGCCGCCTTTCTGGCGGATGGCGGCGGCGGCTTCGGCGGGGACCAGGCCGGCCTCGGCCAGGGTCTCGCTGGCCGCGATCTCCACCTCCAGCCAGGCGCGGAACTTCGACTCGTCGCTCCAGATGCGGCCCATCTCGGGGCGGGTGTAGCGGGGAATCACGGTCGGCGGCCTCCTCCCGGGGAAGACAGCATTGTAAATGAAGGGGTCGGCGGAGCGTGGGCCGGGATCGGCCGGCGCTTCCGTCGGAGCCCCGCGAGGAGCGTCCGCCGGATATGCGCTTGACCCGGAAGGAGGGCAGCATTACGATATTATCGTAGAGCGACATAACAGGGTATGACGCGCAGGGACGCCATTTCGGACCGCGAGTACCGCGCGCGGGCGGAGTTCCGTTACCAGATCCGCCGCTTCCTGCGGCTGAGCGAGCAGGAGGCGCGGGCGGCAGGCCTGGAGCCGCAGCAGCACCAGATGCTGGTGGCGCTCAAGGGCCTGCCGGCGGGCTGCCAGCCCACCATCGGCGAGCTGGCCAACCGCATGCTCGTTCAGCACCACAGCGCGGTGGAGCTGGTGGACCGCCTGGCGCACCGGGGTATGCTGCGCCGCGCGCGCCGCGGCCCCGACCGGCGCCTGGTCTACCTGTCGCTCACCCCCAAGGGCGAAAAGATCCTCGGCCGGGTCTCGCTGCGCCTGCGCGGGGAACTGCAATCGGCCGGGCGGGCGCTGGTGCGGGCGCTCGAGCCGCTGCTGCGCGCGTCCGGCAACGGGCGCCGCCACAGCCCCGCGCGCCGCCGCATGTAAGACACCTCCGCTCGACCCTCCGCCCTGAAGCCGCAGGCGGAAGGACGTCCGGCGAGAAATATCGTGGAGCGATAGAGATAGATGACCGAAGCCGCCGCCGCATCCTCCCGCACCCCCGGCCCGCCTGCCCCGCCCGCCTCCTTCCGCATGCTCCTGATGTCGGTGCTGGCGGGCGGCATCGGAGTGCTGGCCGGGGGCATCGCCTACGTCCTGCTGCGCCTGATCGGGTTCTTCACCAACCTGGCCTTCTACCACCGGCTTTCCTTCAGCTTCGTCAGCCCGCGAGTGGAGAGCCTGGGGCTGTGGGTGATCTTCATCCCGGTGGTGGGCGGGATCATCGTGGGCTTCATGGCCAAGTACGGCTCGCCCAAGATCAAAGGGCACGGCATCCCCGAGGCCATGGAAGCGGTGCTCATCAGCCGCAGCCGGATCGAGCCCAAGGTGGCCCTGCTGAAGCCGCTCTCCGCGGCCATCGCCATCGGCACCGGCGGGCCCTTCGGAGCGGAAGGACCCATCATCCAGACCGGCGGAGCGGTGGGCTCGCTGGTGGGACAACTCTTCCACGTGACCGCCGCGGAGCGCAAGGTGCTGCTGGCCTGCGGCGCGGCGGCGGGCATGGCCGCCACTTTCAGCACCCCCATCGCGGGAGTGATCCTGGCCATCGAGCTGCTGCTCTTCGAATTCAAGTCGCGCTCCTTCATCCCGCTGGTGATCGCGGCCACGCTGGCCACCAGCGTGCGCCTCAAGCTGCTGGGCGCCGGAGCGATGTTCACCGTCAAGACCATGGACTTCGGCCTGCCCCACGCCCTGCCGTATTACCTGGTGCTGGGGGTGATCTGCGGGCTGGCCGCGGTGGGCTTCAGCAAGCTGCTGTACTGGGTGGAGGACCTCTTCGACCTGCTGCCCATCAGCGACCTGTGGCATCCGGCCATCGGGGCGCTGGGGCTGGGGATCATCGGCTTCTTCGTGCCGCGGGTGCTGGGGGTGGGCTACGACACCATCTCCGACATCCTCAACGACAACCTGGCGCTCAAGCTGCTGCTGCTGGTGATGGTGTGCAAGGCGGTGGCGCTGGTCATCTCGCTGGGCTCGGGGACCTCGGGCGGCCTGCTGGCGCCCATGTTCATGTCGAGCGCGGCACTGGGGGCGGCGGTGGCCATGGGCTTCAACCACTTCCTGCCGGCGGCCAACCTGTCGCCCGCGGCCTTCGCCCTGGTGGCCATGGGGGCGGTCTTCGGAGCGGCCTCGCGCGCCACCTTCGCCTTCATCATCTTCGCCTTCGAGATCACCCGCGACTACAACGCGGTCCTGCCGCTGATGCTGGTGTGCGTGATCGCCGACGGCATCGCGCTGCTGTTCACCCGCACCTCCATCATGACCGAGAAGCTGGCGCGGCGCGGGCTGCGCATCCCCACCGACTACGAGGCCGACGTACTGCAGCAGGTGACGGTGGGCGAGGTGATGGCCCGCGAAGTGCCGACCTTGCCCGCAGAGACGACGCTCCAGGAACTGACGGAGCGCATCGCGCGCGGCGAGCTGGCGCGTCACCAGGCGGTGGTGCTGGTGGACGCGACGGGCAAGCCGGCGGGCATCGTCACCCACGGCGACGTGGTGCGCGCGCTGGAGCAGAATCCCGACGGCAGCCGCACCGTGCTGACCGCGGGCAGCAGCCCCCTGGTGGTCACCTATCCCGACGAGGTGCTGGCGGACGCGGTCACCCTTATGCTGCGCAACGACATCGGGCGGCTGCCGGTGGTCAGCCGCGAGGAGCCCAGTAAGCTGGTCGGGTACCTGGGCCGCGCCGGGCTCATGCAGGCGCGGCTGCGTCGCCTGGAGGAAGAGCACGTGCGTGAGCCGGGATGGCTTTCTAGCCGCTAGCTGCCGGCCTCCGTCTTCAGCAACGTCTTCTTGCGCTCCATGCCCCAGCGATAACCGCCCAGGGCGCCGTCCGTCCGCACCACGCGGTGGCAGGGGATGAGCACGGCGACGGGGTTGGTGGCGCAGGCGCGGGCCACGGCGCGCACCGCGCGCGGGCGCCCGATGGCCTGCGCGACCTGGCGGTAGCTGCGGGTCGCACCGCGCGGGATGGCGCGCAGCGCCTCCCACACCTTCCACTGGAAGGCGGTGGCGCGCAGGTCTAGAGGGATATCGAAGGCGCGGCCGCCCTCATGCATGGAGGCGGCGAGCTGGCCCGCCCAGCGGGCCAGGCCGCGGCGATCCAGAGACAGCTCGGCGGCGGAGAACTCGCGGGCCAGGTCCCGCGCCAGCTTCCTGCCGGAGTCGCCGAACTTGACTGCACAGACGCCGGTGGAGGTCGCCGCCAGCAGCATGCGTCCCAGGGGCGAACTCACCACCGTGTAGCGGATGCGCGCGCCGGCGCCGCCGCGGCGGTAAGTGGCGGGAGTCATCCCCAAGTGATGATGGGAACGCTCGTAGAGGCGGCTGGAGGAGCCGTAGCCGGCGTCGTAGAGGGCGGTGGTGACGTCCTGGCCCTGGCGCAGGCCGGTCTTCAAGCGCAGCAGGCGCCGGGCCTCGGCGTATTGCCGCGGGCTGATGCCCAGCACGCGCGTGAAAGTGCGCTGCAGGTGGAAGGGGCTGACGCCGGCGGCGCGGCTGAGCGCTTCCAGACGCAGCGGCTCGTCCAGGCTGGAATCGATGAGGCGGCAGATCCTCTCCACCAGCCGCGCGTGAGGATGGCCGTCGGCGGGCTGCTCCGGCCGGCAGCGGCGACAGGGGCGGTAGCCGGCCTGTTCCGCGGCCCCCGGGGCGGGGAAGAAGGTCACGTGCTCGCGATGCGGCCGGCGCGAAGGACAGGAAGGCCGGCAGTAGACGTGGGTGGAGGCCACGCCATAGACGAAGACGCGATCGAAGCGCGGGTCGCGGCGGGCGACCGCGCCCCACAGGTCGGCGGTGCGGTGCTTCACGGCTGTCATCATGCCTGAAGAGTACGTCTGTGTGCCAGAGCGCGATATCCGATACTTGCGCTCAAAGACAAAAAAGTAGGGAGCGGCCGCCCGCTCCCCGCTTCCATGGTATGGAACCCTGTTAATTGCTGTAGAGCAGCACGCCTTCCTGCTCCTTGGCGTCCACGGGACGATAGAAGAGGCGGTCGCCCTCGAGGTAGACCTCGATGAAGGCGGGCCGCGTCTGGATCATGCCCTGGATGAGCGCCTCCGACAGCGGGTCCTCGATGTACTTCTGCAGAGCACGGCGCAGGGGCCGGGCGCCGTAGCTGCGGTCGGTGATGGTCTTGTCGAGGATCCACTTGCGCGCCTCTTCCGTCACCGTGATGGTGATGTGCTTCTGCGCCAGGTTCTGGTTGAGCTGGCCCACCATCAGCTCCACGATCTGCACTAGGTCCTGCTCGGTGAGGGCGTTGAAGATGATGACCTCGTCCAGACGGTTGAGGAACTCGGGGTTGAAGGTACGCTTGACCTCGTTGCGCACCATGTCCTCGATCTTGCCGGAGATCTCGCCGGTGGCCTTGTCCTCCGCCTGGAAGCCCAGCCCCGTGCGCTTCTGCAGGTGGCGGGCGCCGATGTTGGAGGTCATGACCACGATGGCGTTCTTGAAGTCCACCGTGTTGCCCAGGCCGTCGGTAAGCTGCCCGTCCTCGAAGACCTGCAGCAGGATGTTGAAGACGTCGGGGTGGGCCTTCTCGATCTCGTCGAGCAGGACCACGGAGTAAGGGGCGCGCTTGACGCGCTCGGTGAGCTGCCCGCCCTCCTCGTAGCCCACGTAGCCCGGAGGCGAACCGATGAGCTTGGAGACCGAGTGCTTCTCCATGAACTCGGACATATCGAAGCGGACGAGCGACTTCTCGCTGCCGAAGAGGAACTGGGCCAGGGTGCGGGCCACCTCCGTCTTCCCCACGCCGGTGGGGCCGAGGAACAGGAACGACCCGATGGGGCGGTTGGGGTTCTTGAGCCCGGCGCGGGAGCGGCGGATGGCGCGGGCCAGGGCAGTGATGGCCTTCTCCTGCGAGATCACGCGCTTGTGCAGCTCTTCCTCGATGCGCAGCAGCTTCTGCGACTCTTCTTCCTTGATGGAGGAGATGGGGACGCCGGTCCAGCGCGATACCACGTCCTCGATGTCCTCGCGTCCGACCACGCCGGTGGAGGACTCGTCGAGGTGGTACTTCTCGCGCAGGGCGCGCAGGTTCTCGCGCTCCTTGCGCTCCTCGTCCGAGTAGAAGCGCGCCTTCTCGAACTCGTGGTTGGCGATGGCGTTTTCCATGCGGTGCACGATGAACTTGATGCGCTTCTGGACGTCGGTGATCTCCTCGGGCAGCGAGGTCTGGCGCAGCTTGACGCGCGCCCCGGCCTCGTCGATGAGGTCGATGGCCTTGTCGGGGAGGAAGCGGTCGGGGATGTAGCGGTTGGAATGCAGCACCGCGAAGCCGATGGCCTCCTCGGTGTAGGTCACGGCATGGAACTTCTCGTAGCGGTCCTTGATGCCCTGCAGGATCTTGACCGCGTCGTCCTCGTTGGGCGGCGGGACCTTGACCGACTGGAAGCGGCGCTCCAGCGAGCGGTCCTTCTCGATGGACTTGCGGTACTCGCCCGGGGTGGTGGCCCCGATGCACTGGATCTCGCCGCGGGAGAGCGCGGGCTTCAGGATGTTAGCGGCGTCGAGCGAGCCCTCGGCCGAGCCCGCACCCACCAGGGTGTGCAGCTCGTCGATGAAGATGATGGCGTTCTGGTTCTCCATCAGCTCCTTCATGATGGTCTTCAAGCGCTCTTCGAACTGGCCGCGGTACTTGGTGCCCGCCACGATGAGGGAAAGATCGAGGCCGAGGATGCGCTTGTCGGCGAGGAACGAGGGCACGTCGCCCTCGGCGATGCGCTGCGCTAGACCTTCGACGATGGCGGTCTTGCCCACGCCGGGCTCGCCGATGAGCACGGGATTGTTCTTGGTGCGGCGGCAGAGGATCTGTACCACCCGCTCCACCTCGGCCTCGCGGCCCACCAGGGGATCGAGCTGATTTTCCATGGCGGCCTGGGTGAGGTCGCGGCTGAACTCGGAGAGCAGGGAAGACTCGCGGCTGCGCTGCGGCGCGGCTTTTTCCTGGGTGCTGCGCGCCAGCTCTTCGCGGATGGAGGAGAGGCGCAGGCCGCGCTCGTGCAGGATCTCGGCGGCGAAGCACTTCTCCTCGCGCAGCAGGCCCAGCAGCAGGTGCTCGGTGCCGATGTGTTTGTGGGAGAGGCGCTCGGCCTCCTCGGCGGCGTAAGCGAGCACGCGCTTGCACTCGTTGGAAAGGGGCAGGTCCACGGAGGTGGAGACCTTCTCGCGGATGGTGGTGTGGCCCTCGATCTGCTTGCGGATGGACTCGACGGAGGCGTGCGAGCGCAGGAAGCGATTGGTGAGCGCCTTGTCCTCGCGCAGCAGGCCCAGCAGCAGGTGCTCCGTCTCGATGTACGGAGAGCCGAACTGGCTGGCCTCGTAGCGCGCGAAGAAGATCACGCGGCGAGCCTTCTCGGTGTAGCGTTCAAACATTCCCTGGTCCCTCTCTCCCCTTTGACTGCCTTCCGCAACCCGAAGTTGCGGCTCCCTCCGGGGCGGCGGGTCGAGCCTTCCGCTCCCGGGCAGAGCTTCTCTCTTCCTGCCGGCTAAGCCGGCAACGACCCCGGCACTACCTCTTCCAGACGTCCGCGCTCGAGGCGCAGGACGCGATCACAACGGCGCGCGAACGCGTGGTTGTGGGTGACGATGAGGGAGGTGAGCCGGTGGTCGCGATGGAGCCTGGCGATCAACTCAAATACCGCCTCCGCGGTGCGGCTGTCGAGGTCGCCCGTAGGCTCGTCGGCCATCAACAGGCGCGGCCGCGTCACCAGGGCCCGGGCCAGGGCCACGCGCTGCTGTTCGCCGCCGGAAAGCTCGCCGGCGCGATGCTGGGCGCGCTCTTCCAGCCCCACCTCACGCAGCCATGTGATCGCTTCCTGCTCCGCTTCCCCACGCGTCCGTCCCCGGACCCGCAGAGGCATAGCCACGTTCTCGCTCGCGGTGAATTCCGGCAGCAGGTAATGGAACTGCCAGACGAATCCGATCTCGCGATTGCGAAATTCGGCTGCGGCCTCGTCGGAGAGCGATCGCAGCTGCATTGGCCCGCAGTATACGTCACCTTTGGAAGCCCTATCAAGCGCCCCGAGGATGTGCAGCAAGGTACTCTTGCCCGCCCCCGACTCGCCCACGATGGCCAGCATCTCCCCCTGCCTCACCCGGAAGGAAAGGTTGTCAAAGACCACCAGCGGCGCCCCGCCGGCAACGAAGACCTTGCTCAGGCCTTCCACCCGCAGGATGTCCGCCTCTTCACTCATTGGATGCGTTTTGCCTCGCTTCCGTCACTCGAATTGGTGACGTGCCCGGCCACCAGCAGATTACCAAAGGGAGAGGTCCCTTCGGGCGGGAAAGTAACCAAGGATCGGGTCATGGGGTGATCGGGTCATCGGGTCATTTGCAGACCTCAGGTTCGGTTTGGATAGGGTCCTTCGCTGGGTCGGTCGCCTGCGCTCCCTCGCGGCGCTCAGGAGGACAAGTCCGGCTTGTTGTTCTCTGCGATCTCTGCGGTCTCGGCGGTAAGACCCGGTCATTCGTAGCGCAGGGACTCGGCGGGGGCGATGCGGCTGGCGGCCCAGGAGGGATAGATGGTGGCTACGAAGGAGATGCCAAGAGCCACCAGGGCGACGAGGACGCCATCCCAGGGGCGGGGTGCGAAGGGCACGTAGTCAATGGAGTAAACCTCGGGGGAGAGCGCGATCAGGTGGTAGTGGCCACCGGCCCAGGAGAGTCCGTAGCCCAGCAGCAGGCCCAGCGCGGTGCCGATCACCCCGATGAGCACGCCCTGGGCGATGAAGATGCGGCGCACCTGGCCCTTGCGTGCCCCCAGGGACATGAGCACGGCGATGTCGCGGGTCTTCTCCATCACCATCATGATGAGGGAGATGAGGATGTTGAGCGCGGCCACCAGCACGATCAGGCCGACGGTGATGAAGGTGACCACCCGCTCCATCTTCAGCGCGCGGAAGAGGGCGCGGTTCTGCTCCATCCAACTGGTGGACATGAAGCCCTTGCCCGCCTGTTCCTCCAGGGCGCGGCCGATGGCGGCGGCCTGGTAGATATCGTCCACCTTGAACTCCAGCACCGAGACTACGTCGCCCAGGCCGAAGAGCTGCTGCGCGTCGGCGAGGCGGATGAAGGCCCAGGAGGTGTCGTAGTCGTAGAAGCCGGAGTCGAAGATGCCCACCACGTGGAAGCGCACATACTTGGGCACCATGCCGAAGGGAGTGAGCTCACCCTGGGGGCTGGTGACCAGGACCACCGAGCCCACGGTGGCGCCCAGGTTGTCGGCCATGTCCTTCCCCAGGATGATGGGGGGCATGGCGGCGGCGCGCTGCTTCTGACCTTCCAGGGAAGAGGGCGAGGAAGCTTCGGGAGTGGCGGGCGGAGGCGCCGGCGGCTGCTCCAGCGGCGCGATGGAGCCCACTTTGATGCTGGAGAGCAGTTCGCTGACCTTGCGCTCGTCGGCGGGAACGATGCCCTTGAGGACGCCGCCGCGGGCGCGCGCGCCGCGCGAGATCAGCACCTGCTCGTAAAGAGCGGGGGCGCCGGCCAGCACGTGCGGCTGCTTCTCCAGGCGCTGGAGCAGCGGCTGCCAGTCGCGGATGCCGTCCGCCTCCACGCGCAGCAGGTTGACGTGCGAGCTGGCGCCCAGCAGACGCTCCTGCAGGTCCTGGCGGAAGCCGTTGTTCACCGCCAGCGCGATGATGAGCGAAGCCACCCCCGCGGCCACCCCCACGATCGAGATCAAGGTGATGATGGAAATGACGGCCTGGCGGCGTTTGGCGCGGAGGTACCTCGAGGCTACGAAGAGCTCGAATCTCATGGTGAAGCACTCAGCACTCAGCCGTCAGCATTCAGCCAAAGCGGGATTATAAACAGCGCCGCGGCCCTCTTGGGGTCGAATCGGCGAGCGTCACCGCAGGCCGGGGAAGAGCGGTACGCGCTGCTTGTAGGCGCGGTAGTCGTCGCCGAAGCGGCGCTCCAATTCGCGCTCCTCCAGCCAGATCATGAGCGCGCCGCTGGGCAGGGCGAAAGCAGTGAGGACGAACAAGGCCAACGAGCCGGTGCCGATCGTGAGTCCCAACAGGTCGCAGAGGTGGGCAAGATAAAGCGGGTGGCGCATGCGCCCGCGCAGGCCGGCGCTGGCCAGGCGCTGCTCGTGCTTGTGGGGCTCGAGCTCGGAGCGGCCCAGCACCTGGTCCATGGAGAAGCCGTGGCGGGCGCCGGAGTAGAGCGCCAGCGCGGCGGCGATGAGCAGGCCGCCGGGGATCCAAGCCAGCCAAGTGCGGTAGAGAAAGACGTGCAGCCAGCGCCAGGTGCCTATGCCGGCCAGTCCCCACAGCAGCACCCATAGCGGCCCCACGCGCTTGAGGGTGGCGGCGCGGGCGCGCCAGAAGTCCACGAAGGGATGCACCAGCAGCCAGTAGGCCGGGACGGTGGCGTAGACGATGGCGATCAACCAGCAGAAGATGAGGAAGAGGGAGTACACGGGAGGATTCTACTCAATCGGGTGATCGGGTGATCGGGTGAATTGACCCGATGGCCCGATGATTCGATGACCCGATCCGGGGACTACTTTCCCCTCACGACCACCTTCGCTGTCCCCATGTTCTCGAAGCGGTCGTAGACGCGCACCACCACCACGTGCTCGCCGGTGGCGGCGGTCTTCTTGCCGGAGGACTGCTCCTGGTGCAGGACCGGCCCGGAGGGCGGCACCGGAATGTGGAAGTCGTAACTCTCGGTCCTGGCATCGGAGAGGCGGCCGACGGGCTCGATGTACTGCCAGTCGGAGGCGTCCACCGAGTACTCGGCGCGCTTGATGGGGGAGAAGGAATCCACGGCGCGGAAGGTGACGTGGAGCTCGCCGCTGGCCTCCACCGCGCTCAGGGCCTCGACCGCGGGCGGGGTGTTGTCCACCTCGAAGCGGTCGCTCTCCAGCGAGGTGGTGAGGGCCTCGTCGGGGGAGTGGGAGGGAGCGTCGGAGGCGACCACCTTGATGGTGTAGCCGCCGTCGGGGAGCAGGCCGGCGTCGAAGGAGTAGTACTTGTCGGTGATGCCGTCCTTGAGCAGCTTCCACTGGCTCTCGCCGTCGCCGCGGTAATAGAGGGAATAGACGAGGGTGTCGTCGTTGTCGTCGCGGGCCGCCCAGCGCACGCCGATGGAATCGCGGTCGCGCAGCGCGGGGATAGGCGCCTCGAACTTGGGCGTGGCCGCCGCGCCGGCGCCCCCGCTCACCACCACCGTGCCCTCGCCGCCGGCAGGCCGCGGCTGCGAGATGTAGCGCACGCCCACCTGCACGCTGACGTCGTCCAGGTCCGGGGCGACGTTCTTGGAGAGGTAGTTCAGCCCCACGGTGCCGATGCGGGGCGCCGGGCCAGTGGGATGCAGCACCGCCTTCCACTGGATGAATCGCGCCGCGGGGACATCCAGGGAGGCGCCCTGGGCCAGGTCCACCTTCTTCCAGGGGCTCCAGTTGCGGTCCGGATTGTCCACGTTGCCGCTGCGGGCGTAGAAATCGAAGTTGCCGGAGCCGCGCACCTCGGCGCGGCCCCACAGGGAGAAGATCTTGGTGTCGAAGACGTCGCTCTCGTAGCTGCCGTCGCTGTCGGGCCCGGCGCCCAGCAGGAAGATCTTGCCCAGGTTGCTGGTGGAGGCGTAGAGACCGCCGTTGGGGGCCTTGGCGAAACCGGTCACCTGGTTGGCGCTGGCCGCCAGCAGGTCGGTGAACTCCTGGTCGTTTTCGATGAGGTAGACGTGGCCCTTGTTGCCGGTGCCGGCGAGCAGGCGGCCACGGGGATCGAAGGCCAGAGCATAGACGATGTCCTCGCGCGAGGCCCACAGCACCTTGGGCGAACCGTCGGGGGCGATGACGTACACCTCCGAGCCCAGTGCCTGCGCGAAGCCGGGGAAGAAGGGAATGAAGCCCACGCCGCCGGGAGCGCCGGTGGTGGGAGCGGCGGCGCCGGGACGCTGCGCCACGCTGGGCGCGGTGGGAGCCGGCGTGGCAACCGGCATGGTCACGGGCATCCCCGGCACCACGCCGGCGGGCTTCTTGTCGCCCACGCCTGCGGCGTAGATGTTGCCGGCATCGTCCACCGCCAGGGCGGTGATCTCCTTCTTGGAGGCGCTATAGAGGACGAAGGCCTCGCCCGCCGGCGAGATGCGGTAGATGAGGCCGCTGCCGTCGGAGCCGGCGATGAGGTTGCCCTTGGGATCGAAGGCCAGGGCGCGGATGTGGGCCTCGTCGCTCTGGAAGAAGAGCGAGCCGGTACCGTTGGGAGCGACGCGGAAGATCTGCCCGTGCTCGCCGGTGGCCACGTAGAGGCGGCCTTCGCGGTCCAGGGCCAGGTCCCAGATGTACTTGGTCTGGGGATCGAAGAAGACGGAGGAGGACCAGCCGGGATCAAGGGGGATCTCGTCCGCATCCTGGCCGGCGGCGGGAGCAGCCGGAGCCGCGCCGGGCTTGTGCTCGATCTTGTAGACCTTGCCGTCGGGGGAGGTGGCGGCGTAGAGCGAGCCGTCCGCGGACACGGCCAGGGCCTGCACCTCCAACTCCTGCGCCTTGAAGATGGCGGTGGCGTGGCCGTCGGGCGTGATGCGGTAGACGCGGGCTGGCGAGCCTGCGGCCACATAGACGTTGCCCTGGGCGTCGGCCACCATCGCCCACAGGTAGGTGGAGGGGGTGGTGACCAGCAGCTTGAAGGAAGGCGCCAGCACCAGGCTGCCGTCGCTGCGGATGGCCACACCCTTGGCCGTGCCCTTCTCGAATTCCTCGAACTTGGACTGGCGCCAGATCTGGGTGCCCTCGGCCAGGGCAGCGGCGGCGCACAGTAGCACAACCACCAGCGTCTTAAGAGTTCGCATAAGAGAATTACAGAATACTCCTTCCTGCGGCGGTTTGGCGCGTTCGTGCAGATCCTGGGCAGACATAGCTGATGTGGGCGGTGTCGGAAAAATTTATCCGGTGCGATGTAACTTCTGCCTCCACGAAAATCCGCGCGCAATCACCCGCGGACAACTCAGAGGAGAACAGCCTCCGCATCTAACCATGTAATGGACCGGGTGCCGGCTGTGGTCGGCGCGCCCGGTTGGATCGGAGGTGCAGCATGAAGACGCTTCTGATGTTGCTTGCGATTTCCCTGATGCTGTCGCTGCCCGCTGCCGCCCAGGGCAGGAGCGGCGAGCATGGGCGAGGTCACGACAAGAAGGAACAGCGCGCGGCCGGCCGCGGACACAGCCCGGCCCGGGTCGCGCCGTCATCTCAGGTACACGCCGCGGCCCGGCCGCAGGTGCAGGTGGAGCCGCAGCGGGAATTCCGTGGGCATCCCCAGACGGCGCCGCGAACGGAGGTCCGCAATTACGACCAACGCTATGAGCATCGCAGCGCGCTGCCCGTTCGCGCCGACAGCAGCTGGGTGCGGCACGACGATCGCGACGATGTCCACTATCGCCTGGCGCGTCCCTGGGAGCACGGCCATTTCGGCGGCGGCTTCGGGCCCCGTTACGTCTTCCGTCTGGAGGGCGGCGGCCCGCGGCGCTTCTGGTTCCGCGGATACTACTTCGCGGTCGCTCCCTACGACTATGGCTTCTGCGATGACTGGTTCTGGGACACGGACGATATCGTCATCTACCAGGACCCGTATGACGTCGGCTGGTACCTGGCCTACAACGTGCGCCTGGGTACCTACGTCCACGTGGTCTTCCTGGGGTAGGTGACACCGGAGCCAAATACAAAGCCCCCGAGGGTCCTCGGGGGCTTTTCTTGTCAGCCGGTGACTTGGGCGGAGGGCTGGCCGCTCATTTTATGGTGATGCTGATGATCTGGGCGCCGGAGACGACGTAGTCGAGCGGGGTGGAAGCTTCGTCCACCGCGCTCTCGCCCACCACCACCATGTCCTGGGTGCCGCGCATGCCTTCCATCACGTTCATGACGGAGAGCGGCAGGGTGGGCATGACCTTGTCCTTCACCATGGCCTCGGGGTTGGGCTGCAGCAGGGAGACGTAGAGGCGGTCGTCGGGGTGTTCCTGGTTGAGCAGGGCGATGGTGGAGGCCAGGTCGAGACGGGCGCCCAGGCCGGGATAGAAGTGGCGCATGCGGTCGAGGGTGTCGCCGTCGGAGACCAGGATACGCAGGGTGCCGCGGGAGACCGAGGCCGGGATCTTGACGTGCACCTGCCGCACGAAGGATTCGCCGCGGTAGGGACGCAGCACGGCTTCGATGACGATGTCGTCGCCGGGGCGGGCTTCGGTGACGGCGGTGCGCGCCGTCTCCAGCCGCGCCGCCCGCCGCTCCGGAATGAGATTGAATTCCAGGTTCACGCCCTGGATGGTGGGTGTGCCATAGGGATTGGCGAAGATGCGGCTGAAGCGCTCCCCCACCGAGGTGGCCACGCCCACGGCGGTGGGCATACCGCTGTCGGCGGGCGCGAACATGTTCTGCAGCCGCACCTCGGGGAAGCCGCTCACGTTGATGCTGCCCTGCATGCGGTAGCTGGTCTCTTCCCCGTAGGCGTTCATGCCCTGCAGCGCGTTGAACACGGTGACCATCATGGCCACCGGGGTGAGCTTGGCGTTATTGAGCACCTGGTAGTGGAACTGCTTGACGCCGCCGGCGCCGTGCACGGTCAGGGTGACGGGGATCATCTCCGGGACCTTGCCGAAGCGGCCCAGGATGCCGGCGTGGCGGTCCTGCACGAAGGCGCCCACGGGCTCGGTGGTGTTGATGATCTTGAAGGCGTCGAGCGGCGAGGCCAGGGTGGCCACCACGTAGGCCTTGGTCATGGGCAGGTCCACCGCCCCGAACTGCATGAGCGGATGCCCGCAGGCCAGCAGACGCTGAGGATCGATGTAGGTGACGGTGCAGGTGGCGGCCACGCTCATGTCGCCGCCGATGAGCACGGCGCTGACCGAGGAGCCGGGCTCCACCGGCTCCGGCTGCTTTTCCTGGGTGGCCGAGCCCGCGCCCATCACCGGCACCACGCCGGCGGCGGCGAATTGCGGCCCGAAGCGGCGCACCGCCTCCTCACTGAACCCGCTGAAGACCAGGGGAGCTTCGATGGGGCGCAGGTAGTTGGCGTAGTCCTGGAGAGCGGCCGCGGAAGAGGGGCCGGGAGCGGAGGTCTTGCTGGCGCCCTCCGGAGATGCGCTGGAGACGGGCTGCGCCGTGGGCGGCTGGCTGGCGTCGAGAGCGTTGATCTCCAGCATGTCCTCGATGGGGGTGACGCCGGCGATGGGCTCCTTGGAAAACTCGCCGATGCGGAAGGCGAGCGCGCCCGCCAGCTTGCCGTCGAAGTAGACCGGGCTGCCGCTCATGCCGGCGACCACGCCCGTGTACTCCGCCTTGGCGCCATGCAGGCGGACGAGGATGATGTCGCCCTTGGGCCCGTTGACGTTCCTGAGGATGCCAAGCACTTCCACTTCCATGGGCTCGGGCACCGCACCCTCGAAGACGGTGTAGGCCACGCCCCGCATGCCCGGGTGAATCTGGTCCAGCGGCAGGATGCCGGGATGGTCGGGCGGCGCGGCCGGCAGCGTGCCGGCAAACAGCGGAAGCGAAGCCAACAGCAGGAGGGAGACGAAGCGGCGGATCACGACAGCTCTGTTCATACCACCCCAGTCCGCTCGGAAGCGAGCGGAACCACGCCCGGCGCGGATGCACTCCTTAAGTCGGACGGTGGGAAAAGTGCATCTATAGTAGCATACCGAGGAAGAGGTGACCGACGATCCATGGTCTGGGTTAAGTCTGGGCAAGAGCGAGTAGGAAGGTCCGCGGTCGCGGCCCTGGCAGTGGTGCTGGTGCTGAGCCTGGCGCTGGCGGCGGGCGCACAGAATCCCCCCGCGCAGCCGCCGGCTGCGCAACAGCCGCAGCAACAGCAGCAATCCCCGGAGGCGGGCGGACCTGCGGGCGACGTCGGTCCCATCGCCGTCCCCAAGAAGAAGGAAGAGCCGCCGCCGCCCAAGCCGGCGCCCAAGAAGGTGGAGGGCATGCCCGACTACACGGTGCGGGTGGACGTGCCGGTGGTCAACGTGGACGTCACCGTGACCACCAAGGACGGGCACTTCATCCCCGGGCTGGGCAAGGGCAATTTCCGCATCTACGAAGACGGAGTGCCGCAGACCGTGACCTCGTTCCAGCAGTCGGAGGCGCCCATCACGGCGGTGCTGCTGGTGGAGTTCGCGGCCAACAACTACAACTTCGTCTACGACATGCTCAACTCCTCCTACATCTTCGCCTCGCAGCTCAAGCCCAAGGACTGGGTGGCGGTGGTCTCCTACGACATGAAGCCCTCGATCCTGGTGGACTTCACCCAGGACAAGAGCGCCATCTACGGGGCGCTGAACTCCATGCGCGTGCCCATGTTCAGCGAAACCAACATGTTCGACGCGCTCTGGGACACGCTCGACCGCATGGACCGCATCGAGGGGCACAAGTACATCATCCTGGTCTCCACCGGGGTCGACACCTTCAGCAAGAAGAACCTGGACCAGGTGCTGAAGAAGATCCAGGCCACGCGCGACGTGACCATCTATACCATCTCCACCGGAGTCCTGCTGCGGCTGATTGTGGAGCCGCAAATGTCGGGGGAGACCAACCTGACCTTCCTGCAGGCCGACAACCAGATGCAGACCTTCGCGCGCATGACCGGGGGCATGTCGTTCCAGCCGCGCTTTGAGGCCGAGCTGCCCGAGATCTTCCGCAGCATCAACGGCATCATCCGCAACCAGTACACGCTCTCCTACCAATCCACCAACCCCAAGCAGGACGGCAGCTACCGCAAGATCAAGGTGGAGCTGGTGGACGGGGTGAATGGCGGGCCCATCCAGATCCGCGACCAGAAAGGCAAAGCGGTGAAGTACAACGTCATCGCCCGCGACGGCTACCGCGCCAAGCAGGCGGTGGAGTAGCGGTACTCAGTACCTGGTACCCAATCCCTAGCGCCGGGCGCGGAGCGACACTCGGTACTCAAGCCGAATGCCGGATGTGGACCACGTCGCCGTCCTTGACGACGTAGTCCTTCCCCTCGAGGCGCAGGGTGCCCTGGGAGCGGGCATTGGCCTCGGAGCCGGCGCTGAGCAGCGCATCCCAGTGGATGACCTCGGCGCGGATGAAGTGCTTCTCCAGGTCGGAGTGGATGGCGCCGGCGGCCTCGACCGCTCGCGAGTGCGTGGGCACGGTCCAGGCGCGGCACTCGTCCTCGCCCACCGTGAAGAAGGAGATCAGGCCCATCAGCTCGTAGGTCTTGCGGATGAGGCGCACCAGGCCGCTCTCCTTGAGGCCGTAGCTGGAGAGGAATTCGGCGGCCTCCTCATCGGCCATCTCGGCGAGTTCGGCCTCGACCTTGCCGCAGATGACGGTGGCGGCCGCGCCGGGGCGCGCGGCCAGTTCCGCCAGCTGGTATTTCTCGACCGCCTGTTCCAGGTCGCGGCCCAGCTCGGCGCTCTCGCCGATGTTGAGCACGTAGAGCACGGGCTTCTGGCTGAGGAACAGGAAGCCGCGCAGGCGCTTGCGGTCCTCGGGGGTGAGTTCCATCTCGCGCAGCGGGCGCTCCTTCTCCAGTTGCGCCTTGGAGCGCAGGATGAGGTCGTGCTCGCGCTCCAGCTCCGGGTTGCGCATCTTCTTGAGATCTTTTTCCAGGCGCTCCATGCGCTTCTCGATCTGGCCCAGGTCGCTGACCATGAGGTCGAACTCGACGTTGCGGGCGTCGCGCAGGGGATCGATCGCGCCCACGTGGGGGATGGCGGGATCCTCGAAGGCGCGCAGCACGTGCGCCAGGCCGTCCACCGAGCGCAGGCTGGTGGCGTAGGCGGTCTCCTTGAGGGCTTCCTGGCCGATGGCGGCCACGTCGGCAAACTCGACCGAAGCGTGGATGAGCTTCTTGGGGTGGTAGAGCGCGGCCAGGCGGTCAAGGCGGTCGTCGGGGACCTTGCAGACCCCGATGTGGGCCTCGCGCCCGCCGCCGTGCTCGGCCACGTGCGTCTTGGTCAGGATCTTGAAGAGCGAGGTCTTGCCGACCTGCGGGAGGCCTATGATGCCTGTCTTCATAATCGGGTGATCGGGCAATCGGGTGATCTAGGTCACCGGGCAAATGACCCGATGATCCGATGACTCGATGACCCGATTCTCATGATAAACGGCGCGCGACAGAAAAGACGACCCCCAGCCCCAGCAAGAGTACTCCGCCCTCCAGCCGCGTGGAACACACGTGCAGGCGGTCGAACTCGAGGCGGCGGGGATCGCTGGGCGCGACCCGGTCGATCACGCCCAGGTCGCGGCGCAGGCTCTCCATGCGCGCGAAGACGTAGAACTGCGAGATGCAGGTCAGGGCCAGCATGGCGGCGACCAGCAGATTGCGCGCCGCCCACGGCTGGAAGGAGCCCTGGGAGAGGCGTGCCAGGGTCAGCGAGCA
>DASPRL010000207.1 GCA_035624475.1 Terriglobales bacterium | reverse complement strand
GGGGTCTTCGTTGGCGGTGAGCTTGACGTTCAGCTCCGCGGAAGAAGCGGTGGCGAGGCTGGTGGGCGTGACCGTCAACTGCAGGCCGCGCCCGATCAGGGCGGTGGCCGGCTTCTGCACGGAGAGGGCCGCGGCCAGGGCGGCGGCTTCGGCGGGAGTGATGTTTTTGAAGAGGATGTTGGCGGGAGTGGCGCTGCTGACGTCCTTGTTGGCCTGCAGCGCCTTCAGGTAATCCGCGAAGGTGAAAGGCGGCGTGGCATCGAAGGCGCTCTGGGTCTTGGTGATCACCTGTGCCTGCTGGCCGCTGAGGGAGGCAACGCGGATCACTCCCCCCGAGATGAAGTCGAGCTTGCCGGCCTGCTTGCTCTCCCTCAGTTTGCACTCTTCCTTCTTGCGGAGCGCATCTAGTTGTGCGGCCACATCCTGGTTGAAGGCGTCTACCAGGGGAGCCAACTGGCTGTCCAGGGCATTGGCGCTGCGGGGCAGGTCGAACGGGGCGAAATCATGCGGATACTCGACCGCCCACTTGTAGTGGAAGAGGAAGTCCAGCAGCGCGGCGCGCAGGGCGCGGCGGCGCTCCTCGCTCAGCTCGCAGAGCGCCTGGTGGAACTTCGGCAGGGATAATTGGCCGGTCTTGGACAGGTTGCAGGGAGCTTCGGCCGTAGCAGCAGCCTTGGCGACGTCTCCTCCCTCCATCGCCGTGATCGCCCGATCCGCGGCAGCCTTGAAGCTGTTGTCGGACGCGGCCGCCAGCCGGAAGAGCAGGCCTGTTAAAGTAGGCTTGGATTGGGAAAAGGCTTCGCTGTAGCCAAGGCAGTAGCGGTCGCTGGCGCAGGCGTTGAGGCGGGCACGCTCCGTATCATCCAGGCAGCGCTCCACCGTCTGCGCGCTTGAATCCGTAGCGTAGCGCCTTGCCCCTGTCTGGACATCACAGGCAATGTAGCGCTCCGAAACGTAGCTTCTGAAGTCGCCGTCGAAGTAGCCCTTTTCGCTCACGGAGGAGCTGAGATCATTCCAGGCGCGCTGCAGCGCTTGCTCGAGCTGCTGATTGTAGTGCTGGACGTCCTGTTCGAAACCGGAGGCGAAGTCGTCGACGTCTTCCGCCTTTTTCCCGCTCAACTGCAGGCTCCAGACGTTGAGCAGGACCTGGGGACGCGGGAGATCGAGTTGGGAAACGTAGCGGCGGATCTCGTGTATGGCGCGCTCGTCGGGGGGCTGCACCCCGGTGATCAGCAGCTGGTCGCTGCCGATGCTGGAGGCGTGCTGGTTCGCTCCGAAGATCCCATCCACGGCCTTGGCGATCTCGGAGGCGTCGCGGTTGTTGTAGAGCTGGATGACGTGGTTGCCCGTCACCGTGGTCGGGCGCTGGTCGAGAAGGGCGATCAGATCGCGCACGCGGGCGACCGACTCCGCCCGCTGGCGGGCGGCTTCCTGGTCGTCCTTGGCGGCGGGGCTGTTCTTGGCCTTGGTGCCTTTGGCCGGCGGCTGGAGCTGGGGTGGCAGGATGAGAAGCAGGTCCTTGCACACGGCCCGCACGCTCACGTCGTCGATCAGGCCACTCATCTGCTTGGCGATCGATTCCGCCGAGGGCGACGATAGCGCGATGCTGTTGTCGCAAAGCCAGCGTTGCGGTGAGTCGGGCGCGGCCCTCCTGCACCGCTCTTGCTCCTGCCGGCTGCACAAGGGAAGCTCGAGGCCAGCGGCCTTCCCCTCCGGCGCCGGTTTCTCGGCGGGGTCGACGGTGGGGGCCGCCTGTCCGCTGGGTTGCGACCCGGTAGCAGCGGCCCCGGCTTTGCGTCCGGAGGCCTGGCCCGGCCCAGCCGCTGGCGACTGCGCGCAAGCTCGTACGGAGATGAGACCGAGCCCGGCCGACACGGCCAAGATCACTACCAAGGGGAAACTGGCGAGGAAGCTGGGCAAGCGGGAACCGGTTCTGCAGATCATCGTGCCTCCATCCATCACAATCTTGCGGAGGCTAGCACGGCAGGAGACGCGCGGGTGACGCCCGCAAATCGTGTTTCAGATTCGGAACATGGGGTGACCCCCCCGAACATGGGGCGCGTCAGGGGCGACGGGCTGGGCGATGGGCGGCGACCAGGGCCTGGCCCAGGCTGAGCCCGCCGTCGCCCGCCGGAACCTCGCTGTGGGTGAACACTTGGAAGCCCTCCGCCGCCAGCCGCGAGTCCATCTGCTCCAGCAGGTAAAGGTTCTGGAAGGAGCCGCCGGAGAGGCAGACCCGGTCCAGCCCGCGGGTCTGGCGCAGCCGCCGCGCCAGCTCCAGGAAGACTTCAACCAGTCCATTATGAAAGCGCCGGCTGATGCTGGATACAGGCCGGTTATGCTTTAGGTCCTCGACCAGGGCGCCGAAGAGGGGAGCGCTGCCGATGCTCCAGCCTGCGCCCTGGGGCAGCAGCTCGAAGGGATAGGCGCTGGCGTCGCCGGCCTCGGCTTCCTCCATGGCCATCTCCAGTTCGATGGCGGCCTGGGCTTCGTAGTTGACCTCGCGGCGCAGGCCGGCGAGCGCGGCCACCGCGTCGAACAGCCGCCCGCAACTGGAGGTCAGCGGCGAATTGACCTGCTGCTCCATCATGCGCAGCGCCACCTCCGTCTTGCGCGGGTCCAGATCGCGGACGAAGGCGAGCGGCAGCCGCAGGAAGTCGCGGCCGAAGTGGTGGGCCAGGTAGCTGACGGCCATGCGCCAGGGCTCGCGGATGGCGGCGGCGCCTCCGGGCAGGGGCACATAGGCGAGATGGGCGGCGCGCTCGAAGCCGGCGTAGTCGGCCACCAGCACTTCCCCGCCCCAGATCCGGCCGTCCGCGCCGTAGCCGGTGCCGTCGAGAGCGAAGCCGATCACCGGGCCCTCGAGATGGTTCTCCGCCATGCAACTGGCGATGTGGGCGTGGTGGTGCTGCACGCCCACAAGCTGCACGCCTTTCTGCTCGAGCGCCCACTTGGTCGAGAAGTAGTCGGGATGCAGGTCGTAGGCGACGACGGCGGGCTCGATCTCGAGGATGCGCTCCAGATGCTCGACTGCTTCTTCGAAGAAGCGGTAGCTCTCCAGGTTCTCCAGGTCGCCGATGTGCTGGCTGAGAAAGGCGTGGCGGCCGCGGGTGAGGCAGACGGTGTTCTTCAGCTCACCGCCCACGGCCAGGATGGGCGGCAGTTCGTCTTTCAGGAAGACGGGCACGGGGACGGAGCCGCGGGAGCGGCGCATCTGGCGCAGGCGCCCGTCCGAGACGCGCACCACGGAATCGTCGCAGCGCAGCAGGATGTCGCGGTTGTGCACCAGGAAGCCATCCGCCAGGCCGGCGAGGCGCGCCACCGCCTCGCGGTTGTCGATGGCGATGGGCTCCTCGCTGAGGTTGCCGCTGGTCATCACCAGCGCCGGGAATCCTCCCTCGGCGAAGAGCAGGTGGTGCAGCGGGGTGTAGGGGAGAAAGACGCCCAGGTAACGGTTGAAGGGCGCCACCTGGTCGGCGATGGCGCAGGGCTGCTTCTTGGGCAGGAGCACGATGGGCCGCTCCGCCCGCTCCAGGGCTGCGCGTGCGGCTTCGTCCACCTCGCAGAAGCGCTCGATCGCGGCCAGGTCGGGCGCCATGATGGCGAAAGGCTTCTCCACGCGGCGCTTGCGCTCGCGCAGCCGCTCCACCGCGGCGGCGTTGGTTGCGTCGCAGGCGAGGTGGAATCCGCCCAGACCCTTGACCGCGATCACCTTCCCGGCGCGCAGGCGGCTGACCGCCTCGGCGATGGGCTCGCGCCTCGGGACGGCCTTGCCCGAGGTGTCCCACAATTCCACGCGCGGGCCGCACTGCCAGCAGGCGTTGGGCTGGGCGTGGAAGCGGCGGTCAAGCGGGTCCTCGTACTCCGCCTGGCAGGCCGCGCACATGGGGAAGACGGCCATGGAGGTGCGCGGGCGGTCGTAGGGGATGCCGCGCACGATGGTGAAGCGCGGGCCACAGTTGGTGCAGTTGATGAAGGGATACTGGTAGCGGCGGTCGTGGGGATCGAAGAGTTCGCGGCGGCAGTCGTCGCACAGGGCGACGTCGGGCGAGATCAGCGTCTGCATGGCTTCGCCGCCGCGACTGAGCACGATCTGGAAGCCGCGGTCGCCGTTGGGCGGCAGCTCGCGCACCCGCACTCCAGTGACGCGCGCCAGCGGCGGCGCCTCCGCGGGCAGGCGGGCGACGAAGTCCTCCACCTCCTCGAGTTCGCCCTGGACCTCGATGCTGACCCCGGCGCTGGTATTGGTCACCCAGCCCGCCAGGCCGCGCTCGCTGGCCAGGCGGTAGATGTAGGGACGGAAGCCCACCCCTTGCACGATGCCGGAGACTTCGATGGCCCTACGCACCGCCATGAGACACCTAGCCGGCGGCCGCGGTGAGGTGCCGGCGCGCCGCCTGCTGCCGTTGCTTCAACCACTGCCGCCACTGGTCCAGCCCCTGCCCGGTGGCGCACGAGACCTCCAGGATCTCCATGCCGGGGTGGATGCGCTGGGCGTTGTCGCGCGCCACCTCCGCCCGGAAGGGCACGTAGGGCAGCAGGTCGGTCTTGTTCAGCACCAGCAGTTCCGCCTTGAAGAAGATGGAGGGATACTTGAGCGGCTTGTCCTCGCCCTCGGCCACGCTGAGGACGACGATCTTGGCGTCTTCGCCCAGGTCGTAGCTGGCCGGGCAGACCAGGTTGCCCACGTTCTCGATGAAGAGCAGGTCGAGGTCCTCGAGGTTCCAGCCCTCGAGATGGCGGGCGATCATGCGGGCGTCGAGATGGCAGGTGCCGCCGGTGGAGATCTGGCGCACGGGGAAGCCGAAACGGGCCAGGCGGGCGGCGTCCTGGTCGGTCTGGATGTCGCCGGTGAGCACGGCCACGCGCTCGCCGCGCGCGAAGCCCTCCAGCGTGCGCTCCAGCAGGGTGGTCTTGCCCGAGCCCGGCGAAGAGATCAGGTTCAGGCAGAGCACGCCATGCTCGTGGAAGCGCGCGCGCAGCTCGGCGGCCACGCGATCGTTTTCGCTCAGCACCTTCTTCTCCAGCGGGACGCGGTCCATGGTTCCTCCTTCGCTCAGCAGATGCGCGGCAACTGGTCGCCCGCCAGCATGTCCACGATGCGGCTGGTGCCCAGGGTGGTGCGCAGGGTGACCAGGCCGGGATGCGCGGCGGTCACCGTGCCGATGATCTGCGCCTGGCTGCCCAGAGGATGGCGGCGCATGGCGTCGAGCACCGCCTCCGCCGCCTCCGGCGCCACGATGGCGATGAGCTTGCCCTCGTTGGCGACGTAGAGCGGGTCCAGGCCCAGCATCTCGCAGGCGCCGCGCACCTCTTCGCGCACCGGGATGGCGGCGTCGTCCAGCTCCATGCCCACGCGCGACTGCTGCGCGATCTCGTTGGTAGCGCTGGAAAGGCCGCCGCGGGTGGGGTCGCGCAAGCAGCGCAGCGCGCGCGAGGCCCCGAGCATGGCCGCCACCAGGGTGTGCAGGGGCGCGCTGTCGCTCTCCACCGTGCTTTCGAACTCCAGGCCTTCGCGCTGCGCCAGGATGGCGATGCCGTGGTCGCCGATGGGCCCGCTGAGCAGGATGCGGTCGCCGGGGCGGGCCTGGTCGGCGGAAAGCTGCAGGCCCTCGGGCACCAGGCCGATCCCCGAGGTGTTGATGAACAGGCCGTCGCCGCTTCCCTTCTCCACCACCTTGGTGTCGCCGGTG
>DASPRL010000206.1 GCA_035624475.1 Terriglobales bacterium | reverse complement strand
CGCAGCATGTCGCCGTAGGAGACCAGGATGACCTCCGGACGGGAGGCCAGTTCCAGCGCCTTGTCGATGGTCTCCAGCGGGGTGACGCACACGGGGCAGCCGGGGCCGTGCACCAGCTCCACCTGGCGGGGCAGGAGCTCGTCGATGCCGTAGCGCATCAGGGTGTGGGTCTGGCCGCCGCAGATCTCCATCAGCACCCAGGGGCGGGTGACCCGGCGCTGGATCCCGGCCACCAGGGCGCGGGCGATGCGCGAGTCGCGGTACTCGTCGATGTACTTCATCGCAGCTCTGCCGCGGGGCTTGGCCCCCAGGCTGTACGGTACCCCGCCCTTGCACGTCGCCTCCGTGATAGATGTCACATCTGCCTGTGATGGCCGGGCCGAGACGCTCCGGGACTGCAGCCAGGAGCACGGCATCGGCTATCATGCAGACCCATGCCCAAGGCTCCGCCATCCCTCGCGCACCTCCTGAAGAAGCTCGAGTCCTTCTACGGCAAGCAGGAGCCCGTCTGGCCCACCGACCCTTATCTCTTCCTGGTGTGGTGGCACTGCGGGTATCCCCAGAGCGACGCCAACTGCGCCAAGGGCTGGGCCGCTCTGGAAGGGGAGATCGGCGTGGAGCCGCGGCAATTGCTGGCAGCCTCGCCCGCCAAGCTGGCGCAGGCGCTGCGCCCCGGTGGCATGGTGCCGGAGTTGCGCGCGATGCGGCTGAAGCAGGTCGCGGCGCGGGTGCAGGACGAGTACGGCGGCGACCTGCGCGCCGCCCTGGTGGGGCCCCTCGCGCAGGTGCGCAAGGCGCTGAAGAAGTTTCCCAATATCGCCGATCCGGGCGCCGACCGCATCCTCCTCTTTGCCGGGCTGGCGCCGGTGGCCGCGGTGCCCTCGAGCTGTCCGCACGTGCTGGTGCGCATCCGGCGCGGGCAGGAGCGCGAGAACTACGGCGTCACCTACCGCGAGGCGCAGCAGGCGATCGAGGCGGAGATCCCCGCCACCCTCGACGCCCGCACCCGCGCCTACCTCCTGCTCAAGCGTCACGGCCAGGAGATCTGCAAGCGCACCAAGCCCAAGTGCGAGCAGTGCCCAGTGAGCGACGCCTGCGCCTACTTCGCGGGCAAACGCCGCGGCCGCTCCCCCAGGTCGTGAGCCGCGTCGCCGCGCTCTGCGGCGCCTGCGGTCGCCTCCATCGACCGGACGAGGCAAGAAACGGTTAAGATGGGCATGCCTGCCCGGGTGGCGAAATTGGCAGACGCACGGGACTTAAAATCCCGAGTTCCGAAAGGAACGTGACGGTTCGACTCCGTCCCCGGGCACCAGGGTTCCCAGAGTGCTCAGCGCAGGGCGCGCTTGAGGCGCTTCTTGGCGCGCGCCGCTTCGCGGTCCAGCTCCCGCACCAGCTTCTTCAGCTTTGCCAGCTCCTGGGTGGTCTCCCGCGCCGACGCTGCCAGGTTGCGGGCCACGCGCTCAGCCCGGCCCAGGGCCCCGCCGATCTGCGCCGCCGCCTTCACCAGCCTTGTCTTCCTTGCCATTTCTCTCTCCTACGGACAGCTCATGCTAGCACTGCCGGGCGAGTTTCGACGACCCTCTACTTCCCGGCGAAGCTGGGCTTGCGCTTTTCGTAGAAGGCCTTGATGCCCTCGCTGTAATCCGCGCTCGAGTACACTTCGCGGCGCAGGTTCTGGATGCGCTCGAAGACTTCGGGGGTGATGGGGCCGGCCTCGGCCAGGGCGCGCAACTGCTCCTTGGCGGCGGAGACCGCCAGCGGCGCCTTGCCGGCGATGGTCTTGGCCAGGTCGTAGGTGAAGTCGCGCAACTCCACCGCCGGAATCAGGTGGTTGAGGATGCACCACTGCAGCGCGCCCTCCGCCGAGACCGGGGCGGCGGTGAAGAACATCTCCTTCACGAAGTTCAGCGGCACCCGCCGCATGAACTGCAGCAGCCCGGTGGTGTTGTAGGGCAGGCCCAGGTTGGAAGGGGTGATGGCGAAGGAACAGTTCTCGTCGCCCACCACGATGTCGCAGTTCATCACCATGTCGGTGGCGCCGCCCCAGACCGAGCCGTTCACCATGGCGATGACCGGCGCGGGAAAGCGGCGGATGGCGCGCAGCAGCCGCTCCAGGGGATCGGAGTAGGCCAGGGGCTCGTCGCCCCGCGGCAGTTCTCCGATGTCGTGGCCCGCGGACCACACTCCGCCCGCCAGGGTAGCCGAGAGCACCACCACGCGCGCCCCGGCTTTCTGAAAGTCGGCCAGCGCGCCCAGCATTTCATCGACCAGGGCGGCGCTCAGCGCGTTGCGCTTCTCCGGCCGGTTGAGGATGAGGCTGCCGATGCATTCGGTGAGTTCGTGGAGAACGAGCATAGGCCCTCCTCTGCGAGTCGTTGTGCCGCCGGGTTCTGGGAGATGGACTTGCAGGAAGTCTAGAGGCGGGCCGACCCGGAAGTCTGTGATGGGCAGCACCCCCGGATGTGCGCAGCCCCCCGGACCACGAGCCGCCGGGATTGACGCCGCCCCTCCCCGAAAGCGAAACTGTCCTCTGCCCATGAGCGAGCCCAGCCGCATCGAGATGCTCCAGCAGTTCCTGGCCGAGAATCCCGGCGACGCCTTTGCCCGCTACGGCCTGGCCATGGAGTACGCCAAGCTGGGGCAGATCGATACCGCCCTGGCCGAGTACAGGAAGCTGCTCGAACTCAATCCCGACTACACCGCCGGCTACCAGATGGCGGCGCAGATGCTGGCCGCCGCCGGCCGCAGCGGCGAGGCCCGCAAGATGTTCGCCGACGGCATCGCCTCCGCCCAGCGCACCGGCAACGTCCACGCCAGATCCGAGATGGAAGCCATGCTGGCAGAATTGGGCTGAACGCCCACAGAAAGGAACGACCATGCATCCCTATGCGGAATTCCTCGGTGACCAGAAACCCATGAAGGTCCTGCGCTCGACGCAACAGCGCATCGCCAAGCTGGCCCGCGGCCTGGGCAAGGACGGCCTGCAACTCACCTACGGTCCCGGTAAATGGACGGCGGCGCAGGTGCTCGCCCACCTGGCCGACTGCGAGATCGCCTTCGGCTTCCGCATCCGCCAGGCCCTCTCGGAAGAAAACCACAAGATCCAACCCTTCGACGAAAAGGCCTGGGCCGCCCACTACGAGAAGGTGAAGGGCTCACAAGCCGCCAAGACCTTCGCTGCCCTGCGCGGCTGGAATGTCGCCCTCTTCCGCCAGCTCAAGAAGAAGGACCTGCAGCGCACCGCGGTCCATCCCGAGCGCGGCCCTGAGAGCGTGGACACCCTCCTGCGCATCATGGCCGGCCACACCCTCAACCACCTGGCTCAACTGGAGATCATCGAGAAGGCGCACGCGGGGAAGGCCAACTAAGGCCGGGCCAGCCGCTCCAACAGCTCCGGCAGCGCCTCCAGGTCGGGCAGCACGAAGCTGGGCTGCACGTCTTTCAGCTCCAGGGTCTCTTCCGGGCCGCGGAATTCCGGCGCCGCGATCCACGCGGTGCGGATGCCGAAGCGGCTCGCTCCCAGCACGTCGGTGTTGAGCTGGTTGCAGACGAACAGGACTTCGTCCTTCGCCCGGCCCCAGCGCGCCAGCGCGAATCGGAAGAATTCCTCGGCGGGCTTGCGCGCCCCCGCGTCCACCGAGGTCGCGATCGAGGAAAAGAACTTGTCGATGCCAGCGCTGCGCAGCCAGCGGGACACCTCCGCCGCGCCCTCGCGGCGGGTGTTGGTCCAGACAGCAATGGGAAGAGAGATCGCGGGAAGGGCTTCCAGCACACCGGGCATAGGCCGCACCTGCGGCTCCAGCACCGAATCTTCGTACACCAGGGTATTGCCCAGGTCGAAGGCGACGGCCTGGATGCGCGGCATCCGCTTCGCCTCAGGCCCGCTCAGGAAGCCGCCTGGCGGTCGCGCTGCCGCAGCGCCTCGCGCTCCGCGAGCACCTCGTCGGCGGGGCGCAGCATGCGTCCCATGGCCCGCTCGATCATGCGGGGGAAGAGCTGGTACAGCTTGATGGCGATGCGGTCGCGCCAGGGCACCACCACTTCCCGCTTTCGCCCCAGGTACCCGCGCAGCACCGCGCCCGCCACCCGCTCCGCCGAGATCCCGCGCCGTGCCGCCCCCAGCCGCTTGGCCTCGCTGCCCTTCACCGCGTTGGCGCCGAAGTCGGTGGTGATGTAGCCCGGGCACACGGTCATGACGTGCACGCCGCTTCCCTTCAGCTCCACCCGCGCGCCCTTGCCGATGGCGTTCATGGCGAACTTGGTCGAGGAATACGCCGCCATGCCCGGCACCGCGATGTGCCCGGCCACGCTGGAGATGTTGATGATGGTGCCCGAGCCCTGCCGCTTCATCACGCCCGCCGCTGCCTGCATGCCGTGGATGGCGCCGAAGAAGTTGGTATCGAACATGCGCCGGCACTCGCCCAGGTCCATGGTGGCCACGGAATCGATCAGCCCGTGGCCGGCGTTGTTGACCCAGATGTCGATGCGCCCGAAGCGCTCCAGCGCCGCTGCGGCCAGCTTCTGCACGTGTTCGACCTTGCTGACGTCGCAGGCCACGGCCAGCGTGCGCTCGCTGTGGCCCACGCGCGCCCGCGCCGCCTCCGCCCGCCCCAGGTCGCGCGAACTGAGCACCACGCTAGCGCCCTGGTCCGCGAACAGCCGGGCGATGGCCTCCCCGATCCCCATGGAGGCCCCGGTGATCACCGCTACTTTTCCATCCAAAGACATAGGCGTTGTATTCTCCGCAAACCTCGGGCCCCTGCCAAGACTAAAATGCTTCCGTGAGCGACCTGCTGCCCCTGTTCCCGCTGGACCTCGTGCTCTTCCCGGGCGCGACCTTGCCGCTGCACATCTTCGAGCCCCGCTATAAAGAGATGATCGGCGAGTGCCTGGCGCTGCATTCTCCTTTCGGCGTGGTGCGCTCCCGCGAGCGGGGCGTGGCCGAGCTGGGCTGCAGCGTCGAGATCGTGCAACTGGTCACCACCTACGAGGACGGGCGGATGGACATCCTCACCGAGGGCCGGCGCCGCTTCCACGTGGCCGAGCTGGACGAAGAGCGCTCCTTCCTGCGCGCCCAGGTAGCCTGGTTCGACGACGAAGGCGGCGAGGCCGCCGGCGCCGAGCGCCAGAACTTGCTCGATCTGCACGCCCGCCTCCTCGCTCTCACCGGCGCCGAGGCCCAGCCCCCCGACCCCGCCCAGCCCCGGCTCAGCTTCGAGCTGGCCGCGGCGATGCCCCTCGACCTCGACTTCAAGCAGACGTTGCTGGGCCTGCGCTCCGAAGCCGAGCGTGTGGCCGCCATGATCGAGTACTACCAGGGCATCCTGCCGCGGCTGGAGCGCGCCGTGCGCGCCCGCAAGAAGGCCGGCGGCAACGGCCACTCGCGCTGACTCCCCCGAAGATGTCACACGCCCCTGTGAGGCGCAGGGTATAATCGCGGGAAGAGTTCTTTCCAAGGGGCCACATGGACCTTCCTCGCACGCTCGGCGAACTTCGCCAAAGCGCTTTCACCGAAGAGCGGCTGCGCAGCCGCCGCGTCAAAGACGAGCTGCGCGACAACCTCACCGCCCGCCTGCGCTCCGGCCAGGCCATCTTCCCCGGCATCGTGGGCTACGACGACACGGTGGTGCCGCAGATCGTCAACGCCATCCTCTCGCGCCACAACTTCATCCTGCTGGGCCTGCGCGGCCAGGCCAAGAGCCGCATCCTGCGCGCCTTGACTTCTCTGCTCGACCCGCAGTTGCCTTACCTCGCCGGCTGCGAGATCCACGACAACCCCTATGCGCCCATCTGCCGGCGCTGCCGCGAACTGCTCGCCAAGGACGGCGAGCAGGCCGCCATCGCCTGGCTCGCCCCCGAAGAGCGCTACGTGGAGAAGCTGGCCACCCCCGACGTCACCATCGCCGACCTCATCGGCGACATCGACCCTATCAAAGCGGCGCGCCACGGCCACGAGCTCTCCAGCGAGTACACCGTGCACTACGGCCTGCTGCCCCGCGCCAACCGCGGCATCTTCGCCATCAACGAGCTTCCCGACCTCGCCGGCAAGATCCAAGTCGGATTGCTGAACATCATGCAAGAGGGCGACGTGCAGATCAAAGGCTATCCCATCCGCCTGCCGCTCGACGTGGCCCTGGTCTTCAGCGCCAATCCCGAGGATTTTACGGCTAGGGGGAAGATCATCACGCCGCTGAAGGACCGCATCGGCTCGGAGGTGCGCACGCACTATCCGGCGACCATCGA
>DASPRL010000205.1 GCA_035624475.1 Terriglobales bacterium | reverse complement strand
GGGTCGGGCGGCCGCACTTGACGCAGTTCGGCGGCAAGGGAGCCCCGGAGCGCGGCACCACGAACTGCACGCCCACGCGGCGGGCGCCGGCGAGGGCGGCGGGCGCCGCCGCCACCGCGGCCCCGGCAGCGGTCACGGCCTGCCCCGCCAGGGGCGCGCCGCACTTCATGCAGTAGGCCCCGCCGTCGGGATTGTTGGTGCCGCACTTCATGCAGAACATGGATGGTCCTCCGGTGGCGATCCCTTCGGGGAGTCCGCGCATTATGCCCTGCCTTTGGGACAGGGGCAAGTACTCAGTACGCGGTACCCAGTACTCGGAGAAAGGCGAACCACAGAGGCCACAGTGGGGCACACGAAGGGCACGAAGGAAGGCGCGGCGCCGGGTTCTCGGAGTACTGAGTACTAGGTACTGAGTACTGCTCGGCTATAATCAGCCATGGCGAGCACCCGCAGGGCGAGCCGCGGCCCGCAGTCCCCGCTGCCCCGGTCCGCAACCCTAAGGAGCGCATGGCGACACTAAGACACCAGGTCGCTACCAGTGTGCTCACGGTCACCAAGTTCCGTGACCTGCTGAAGAAGGTGCGCGCCAACCGCCCCAGCGACGACCTGGAGATCATCCGCAAGGCCTACGACTACTCCCTGCAGCACCACAAGGGGCAATCGCGGGCCTCGGGCGAGCCCTACCTGGTGCATCCCTTGGAAGTGGCGCTGGTGCTGGCGGAGATGAAGCTCGATCCCATCGCCATCGCCGCCGGCCTGCTGCACGACTCGGTGGAAGACACCTCGGTGACCATCGAGGACGTGGAGCGGGAGTTCGGCGAGCAGGTGGCACACATCGTGGAGGGCGTGACCAAGATCTCCAAACTGAACTTCGCCAGCCGCGAGGAGCGCCAGGCGGAGAACGTCCGCAAGATGGTGCTGGCCATGGTGGACGACATCCGTGTGGTGCTCATCAAGCTGGCCGACCGCCTGCACAACATGCGCACCCTCGCTCCCCTGCCCCCGGAGCGCCGCGAGCAGATCGCGCGCGAGACCCTGGAGATCTACGCGCCCATCGCCCACCGCCTGGGCATGGGCAAGGTGCGCGGCGAACTGGAAGACCTGGCCTTCGAGTACGTGGACCCCATCGGCTACCAGCAGGTGAAGAAGCAGGTGGAGGCGCGGCGCAAGAAGGGCGAGCAGTTCCTGGAGCAGGTGGAGGAGGTCATCCGCGAGAAGCTGAAGGAAGCCGGGGTGGAAGGACGGGTGGAGAGCCGCATCAAGCGCCTGCACAGCGTGTGGCAGAAGATGCAGCGGCAGCGCATCACCGTGGACCAGGTCTACGATCTGCTGGCCATCCGCATCATCACCCCCTCGGTGCAGGACTGCTACGCCGCGCTGGGGGCCATCCACAACCTGTGGCGGCCGGTGCCGGGGCGCATCAAGGACTTCATCGCCATGCCCCGCCCCAACCTCTACCAGTCGCTGCACACCACCGTGATCGCCGAGAACGGCACCCCCTTCGAGGTCCAGATCCGCACCGCCGAGATGCACAAGATGGCGGAGGAGGGCATCGCCGCCCACTGGAAGTACAAAGACGGGCCGGTCACCGGCAAGGACGAGCAGCGCCTGGCCTGGCTGCGCCAGGTGGTGGAGTGGCAGCGCGAGGTCTCCGATCCCAACGAGTTCCTCTCCACCCTGAAGATCGATCTCTATCCCGAAGAGGTCTACACCTTCACCCCCAAGGGCAAGGTCATCATCCTGCCGCGGGACGCCACTCCGGTGGACTTCGCCTACACCGTGCACACCGAGGTGGGGCACACCTGCGTGGGGGCGCGGGTGAACGGGCGCATGGTGCCGCTGCGCCACAAGCTGCGCTCCGGCGACATCGTGGAGATCCTCACCCAGGCGGGACACAATCCCAGCCGCGACTGGCTGGGCTTCGTGCACAGCTCGCGGGCGCGCAACAAGATCAAGCACTGGCTCAACGTGCACCAGCGCGAGCGCGCCATCGAGATCGGGCGCAAGCTCATCGAGAAGGAGGCGCGCAAGTACCGGGTCGCGCTCAAGGAGATCGGGGAGAAGGAGTTCGAGCAGGCGGCCTCCGACTACGGGCTGGCGCGCGCCGACGACCTGCTGGCGGGCATCGGCTACGGCAAGTTCGCGGCCCGGCAGGTGCTGGCGCGCCTGGCCCCCGCCACCGCCGGCCAGGAGGCCCCGGAAGCCGAGAAGACCGGCGCCTTCACCAGCGTGGTGCGGCGGGTCTTCGGGGCGGAGGGCGCCGGCGCCATCAAGGTGCACGGCCAGGAGGACCTGCTGGTCTACCGCGCGCGCTGCTGCAATCCCATCCGCGGCGAGGACATCGTGGGCTACGTCACCCGCGGCAAGGGCGTGGCCGTGCACGCCCGCAGTTGTCCCAACGTGCTGAACCTGCTCTACGACGTGGAGCGGCGCATCGCGGTGGAGTGGACGCGCCCGCCCAAGAACGCCGCCGGCCAGCCCGCCACCTACCCGGTGAAGCTGACCGTGTTCAGCGACGACCGCGCCGGCATCCTCAAGCAGCTCACCGCCATCGTCTCCGACGACAACACCAACATCCGCAACATCGAGGCGCGCTCCCACGACCAGCACGCCACCATCGACCTGGTGGTGGACATCGAGGACCTCAAGCACCTGGAGCGCATCATCCGCGGCCTGCGCAAGGTCCCCGGCATCCGCGACGTGCAACGGGTGCAGAAACTCTGACCACAGAGGACACAGAGGAAGAGCTCAGGAAGACGCCTCTTTTTCTTGCTTTGCCTTTCCTCTGTGCCCTCTGTGTCCTCTGTGGTTAAATTCTGTGTTTGCTATCGGAGGAATCATGAGAGAAGTGGTCGCCACCAAGGACGCGCCCCAAGCCATCGGCCCCTACTCACAGGCCATCAAGGCGGGAGGATTCGTCTTCCTGTCGGGGCAGGTGGCGCTGGACCCGGCCACTGGGCAGGTGGTGGCCGGCGACGTGGCCGCGCAGACCGAGCGTGTGCTCAAGAACCTGGCCGCAGTGCTGGCCGCCGCCGGCAGCAGTCTGGAGAAGGCGGTGAAGACCACCGTCTTCCTCAAGAACATGGCGGACTTCGCCGCCATGAACGAGGTCTATGCCCGGTTCTTCAAGAGCGCGCCGCCGGCGCGCGCCACCGTGGCCGCAGCGGGCCTTCCCAAGGACGTGCTGGTGGAGATCGACGTGATCGCAGTGGCGTGACTGTTTCTTGCACCTCGAGCGAAGCTCCAGACAGACTGACCGGGTGGGAGGCTCTGCCTGAGGTAGGGATTGCTCGCTTCGCTCGGAATGTCCCTATCAACCGAACGCCGGAAGGGGACTCAGGCCTTCGCCACTTTGCCGCTGCGCAGACAGGCGGTGCAGACGCGCAGGCGCTTGGTCGCGCCGTGGACCTTGGCGCGGACCGGGCGCAGGTTCACATTCCAGCGCCGCTTGG
Source organism: Terriglobales bacterium (assembly GCA_035624475.1). Classification (NCBI taxonomy): domain Bacteria; kingdom Pseudomonadati; phylum Acidobacteriota; class Terriglobia; order Terriglobales; species Terriglobales bacterium. Next base: position 8,164 of record DASPRL010000205.1, on the reverse strand, counting down.
TGACGTTGTGGGCGTGGCTGATGTTGTTGCCGAATTGCGGCCCCTTGCCGCAGATGTCACAAACGCGTGCCATTTCAACTCCAGAGGGAATCAGAACTGGTCGGGCAAAGTATTGATTTTACAGGACGGGAGCGATTCCGGCAAATCCCGCGGAACTTCACCGCCGCGGATCGACGCGCATGAACGCGGATTGACAAGCCAACCACGAAGTACACGAAGGAAGAGCTGACACAAAGGGCACCAAGGAAATCGGGCCCCTTCGTGCTCCCTTCGTGCCCTTAGTGGTGAGCTTCTTCTGCAACTCGAAGTCCCCAGATCTGATCCGCGAGAATCCGCGTGCATCCGCGGCGAGGAAGTTGGCTTCGGGCCTGTGCGATACTGCTTCCATGGCAATCCCGCCGCTGGCCCCGGCCGATCCCCAGTCCGTGGACGTGAACGTGACCGCCGGCACGGGCGTGGACATCGAGTGGAAGGACGGCCACAAGAGCCACTACAGCTTCCAGTTCCTGCGCGACGCCTGTCCCTGCGCGCTCTGCGAGGACGAGCGTGGGAAGAGCGGGCGCCAGCCGGGCCAGCCCGTGCCCACCGCCCCGGGGGCGCTGCCCATGTTCAAGCCGGCCGCCCGGCCCACCCAGGTCGAGCCCGTGGGGCGCTACGCCATCCGCTTCACCTGGAATGACGGCCACCAGCACGGCATCTACTCCTGGGACTTCCTGCGCGACGTGTGCCCGTGCGAGGAATGCCGCAAGGACCGGGGCATCGAGTCATCGGGCCATTGAGTCATTGAAGTGCAGAGCTTACTCGACCAACTGAACCCGCAGCAGCGCCAGGCGGTGGAGCACACCGAGGGGCCGCTGCTGATCCTGGCGGGCGCCGGTTCGGGCAAGACCCGGGTCATCACCTACCGCATCGCCCACCTCATCGAGAACTGCGGGGTCTCGCCCGACGCGGTGCTGGCCGTCACCTTTACGAACAAAGCCGCGCAGGAGATGGCCGGGCGGGTGGAAGAATTGGCTGGAGGCACGCTGCGCCGCCCCCTCATCTCCACCTTCCATTCTTTCTGCGTGCGGGTGCTGCGCCGCGACGTGGAGGCGCTGCCCCACAGCTACCGCAAGGACTTCGCCATCTACGACGAATCCGACCAGCAGATGGTGGTGAAGGCGGCCATCCGGCGGCTGGGCCTGGATGAGAAGCAGGTCACGCCGCGGGCGGCGCTGGCGCGCATCTCCTGGGCCAAGAACCACATGCTCGATCCCCAGGAGGTCTACCTCAACTCCAGCGATCCCAAGATGGAGCGGGTGGCCCACATCTACGAGGTCTACCGCCAGGAACTGCGCAAGGCCAACGCCATGGACTTCGACGACCTGCTGCTGGAGGCGGTGCGCCTGCTGCGCGAGGCCCCCGAGGTCCGCTCCTACTACACCACGCGCTTCCACTACCTGCTCATCGACGAGTACCAGGACACCAACCGCCCGCAGTACGAACTGATGCGGCTGCTCGCGGGCCAGCGCCACAATGTCTGCGTGGTGGGCGACGAGGACCAGAGCATCTACTCCTGGCGGGGCGCCGACATCCGCAACATCCTGGAGTTCGAGCGCGACTTCCCCGAGGCGCAGGTCATCCGCCTGGAGCAGAACTACCGCTCCACCCAGACCATCCTGGAAGCGGCCTCGGCGGTGGTAGCCAACAACGTCAAGCGCAAGGGCAAAACGCTGTGGACGGCGCGGCAGGGCGGCGCCCGCATCGGCTACTACGAGGCCCTGGACGGCGAGAACGAGGCGCTGTTCGTCGCCGACTCGATCACCCGCTACTTGCAGGAGGCCGCCGAGCAGGGCGACGGGCAGCCGCGCGCTGCCGTCCTCTACCGCACCAACTCGCAGTCGCGGCTCTTCGAGGAAGCCATGCGCCGCTACGGGCTGAAGTACCACGTGGTCGGCGGCTTCAGCTTCTACGAGCGCGCCGAGATCAAGGACATGATCAGCTACCTCAAGCTGGTGCAGAACGTGGACGACACCATCGCGCTCTTGCGGGTGATCAACACGCCCGCGCGCGGCATCGGCAAGGCCACGGTCGAGACCTTGGAGCGGCTCTCGCTCGAGACCGGGCAGTCGCTGTGGGCGGCGGTGGGCGCGGCCCTGGAGCAGAAGCTCCTGCCGGCGCGCGCCCTGGCCGCGCTCTCGGGCTTCCGCGACCTGATTGCCGGCGCGCGCGCCATGCTCGCAGGCACCTATCTCCAATGGCTGGGGGAGAGCGAGGAGCGCAGCGAAGGCGAGCCCGCCGATCGCCTCACCCCGGAGGAGTACCAGCGCCCGGCCTCCACCGCGGAACTGCTCAAGTTCCTGCTCGACCGCACCGGCTACATCCGGCAACTGGAGGAGGAGGACACGCCCGACGCGCTGGCGCGCATCGAGAACCTGCGCGAACTGGTGAACGCGGCCATGGACTCGCGCGACCGCGGCGAGTCGCTGGGCGACTTCCTCGATCACGCCGCCCTGGTCAGCGAGGCCGATGACTACGACGCCCGCGCCCAGATCTCGCTCATGACCCTGCACTCCGCCAAAGGGCTGGAGTTCCCCCTGGTCTTCCTGGTGGGGCTGGAGGAGGGCCTGTTCCCGCACTCGCGCACCCTGCTCGATCCCGACGGCCTGGAGGAGGAGCGGCGGCTCTGCTACGTGGGCATGACCCGCGCCATGAACACGCTGGTACTCACCCGCGCGCGCTATCGCCGACGCTACGGCACCGACATGCCCGAGGCCAGCGTCCCTTCCATGTTCCTGGAGGAGGTGCCGGAGAAGCTGCTGGAGGACCTGGGCTCGCCCGGCGGGCGCACAGGCCGCGCAGCCGAGTCGGCTGTGCCACACGGCCACGGCCGCAGCGAGCGGCCATCCGGCCGGCGCTACGACTACGAATATTCTCAGGAGCGGGAGGACGTGGAAGCGCAGCCGGCGCGGCGGGGCGGGAACCGGCGCACCGCCTGGACGGCGCCGACCTACAACTCCATCGACAACATCGCGGAATTTTTCGCCTCGCGCGGCAAGAAATTCACCCGGCCGAAACTGGAGCTCCCGGAGCCCACCGGCGGGCGCGGCTTCCGCCCCGGGCAGAAGGTCCGCCATCCCAAGTACGGCGAAGGGACGGTCTACAAGCGCGAAGGGGAGGGTGAAGACGCCAAGATTACGGTACAATTCCCACGTTTCGGTCTGAAGAAGCTGGTGGAGAAGTTTGCGCAGTTGGAGAAAGCGTGAACCTCCCGGGGGAGAAGGGGATGAAACGCATCGCGATGACGGCCATGCTGCTGGCGCTGCTGGGCGCGGCGGCGCTCGTGTGGGCGCAGAAACGGGATTACAGCGGCCTGGCCAAGGTGCAGAAGATCTTCGTGGACGACAAGTTCGGCGGCAATCCCGACGGCTACCGCTTCGCCCAGCTCTTCGAGGAAGAGCTGCGCAAGAACGGCTTCACCTCGGTGGACGATCCCAAGGACGCCGACGCCCTGGCCACCGGCACCCTCACCTTCATGAACTACACCGAGAAATCGGGAGCGCAGATCAACCTGTGGCTGAAGGACGCGCAGGGGCACGAGCTCTGGAACCACAGCTACCAGGACCGCATCAAGCCGGGCGAGGACACGGTGCTGCGCTGCGCCATCCACACCGGCAAGGCCCTGCGCGAGGACAAGAAGAAGGCCCTGCACGGAGGCAGCTGGCACTAGAAAGAACGTTGCGAGGTTCAGGGTTCACGTTTCAAGCAGAGCGCCGCGCCCCGCGCGGCGGCAATCATCCTGAAGGAGCGGACTGACTAAGGATTATGGCAAACACCAAGGCACTGAGCCGGGAAGAGCGCAAGAAGGCGAAACGCGCGGCGCGCAAGAAGCGCAAGGCGGAGAAACCTCAGGCCAAGCGCACCTGGGACCGCGGCTCGCGCAAGCGCAAGGTCAAGAAGATGGCGCGCGGCCAGACGAAGCGCGCCTAGAACCGTTTCGAGCTTCAGGTTTCACGTTTCACGCGGATCCGGCGCGGCGGAGAAGGGCCGTGCTGGGCCCGCGAGTCGATCCCGTCCACAGGAGCGGTCAAGCTGGCCAGCCAACTCTTCGCCAAGAAGTCCATCGACAAGCTGATCGCGGACTCGGAGGAATCCGAGCACCGGCTGAGAAGGACGCTGGGACCGTGGAGCCTGACCGCGCTGGGCATCGGCGCCATCATCGGTTCCGGCATCTTCGTGCTCACGGGCACGGCGGCGGCGGGCGAGCACTCCGCGCTCTCCATCTGGCATGCCCAGGTCGCCGACCTGTTCACCAACCTCATCCAGCACCACTCGCTGGCGGGCACCATCATGCACGGGCGCCCGCCCGCCGGCCCCGCCATCGCCATCTCCTTCATCCTGGTGGCGGTGGCCTGCAGCTTCGCCGGGCTGTGCTATGCCGAGCTGGCCTCCATGATCCCCATCGCCGGCTCCGCCTACACCTACACTTACGCCACCCTGGGCGAATTGATCGCCTGGATCATCGGCTGGGACCTGATCCTGGAATACGCCGTCTCCAACGTGGCGGTGGCGGTGGGCTTCGGCGGCTACGTCAGCGCCCAACTGGACGCCTTCGGGCTGCACATCCCGGAAAAATGGGCCTCGCCGGTCTATTCCGGCGGCTGGACCGGCTCGTATTTCAATGTTCCGGCCTTCCTGATCGTCTTCATCCTGACCGTGCTGCTGGTGCGCGGGGTGCGCGAGTCGGCCGAGGCCAACAACGTGATGGTCGCCATCAAGATGGGCGCCATCCTGGTCTTCCTGGTGGTGGGCGGGATGCTGGTGCGGCCCGCCAACTGGCACCCCTTCTCCCCCAGCGGCTTCCCCGGGATCCTGTCGGGCGGCGCCATCATCTTCTTCACCTACATCGGCTTCGATTCCGTCTCGACGGCGGCGGAGGAGTCGCGCCATCCCCAGAAGGACATCCCCTTCGGCATCATCGCCTCGCTCATCATCTGCACCATCCTCTACGTGGGCGTGGCGCTGGTGCTGCTGGGCATGATGCGCTACGACACCTTCGGGGTCAGCCCCGCCAAGGACGCCCCCGTGGCCTACGCGCTGCACACCCTGGGGGCCAAGCCGCTGTGGCAGGCGGTGATCGTGATCGGGGCGCTGATGGGGATGATCTCCTCGCTCCTGGTCTTCCAGTACGGGCAGACGCGCATCTGGTTCGCCATGTCGCGCGACGGGCTGCTGCCGGGCCTGTTCTCCACCCTGCACAAGCGCTTCCGGACGCCGCACTGGTCCACCTGGATCGCGGGCGCGCTGGTGGGCATCCCCGCCGGCATCGTGGACATCGGCGAGGCCGCCGACCTCTCCAACATCGGGACCCTCTTCGCCTTCGTGCTGGTCTCGCTGGGGGTGCTGGTGCTGCGGCGCACTCAGCCCGACCGCCCTCGCGGGTTCAAGGTGCCCTTCGTGCCCCTGTTTCCCATCCTCTCGGTGGTGCTGTGCGTGGCCCTGATGAGCGGGCTGCTGGTCATCACCTGGGCGCGCTTCTTCGCATGGCTGATCATCGGGCTGGTGATCTACTTCTCCTACAGCCGTTTCCGCAGCGAGTTCGCGAAAGGCCGGGCGCCAGTGGTCAGGAGCCAGTAGTCGGGCATGGCAGGCAGCGGCCAGATCGTGGTGAAAGACGCCAGCGAACTGACGCCCAGCGCCTTCATCCTCGCCTTGCCCAAGGCGGAGCTGCACCTGCACCTGGAAGGCGCGGTGGAGCCGGCCACGCTGCTGGAGCTGAGCGCGCGCCATGGCGGGCTCCTGCGCGCCGCCGACGTCGAGGCCCTCTACCGCTATCCCGACTTCGCCGGCTTCCTCATGGCCTTCAAGACCGTCACCGACTACCTGCGCACGCCCGAGGACTACGAACTCATCACCTACCGGCTGATGGAGCGGCTGAAGGCGGAGAACGTGGTCCACGCCGAGGTCTACATCTCGGTGGGCGTGGTGCAGTGGCGCGGGCTGGACTTCGCGCCCATCTTCGAAGGGCTGGAGCGCGGGCGGGCGCGCGGGGCGAAGGACTTCGGGGTCTCGCTGCTGTGGATCTTCGACGCGGTGCGCCACTTCGGGCCGCAGGCGGCGGAGCGCGTGCTCGACCAGGCCCTGCGCTACCGCGAGCGCCACGTCGCAGGCATCGGCATCGGCGGCGATGAGCAGCGCGCGGCGCCCGAGATCTTCCGCGAGGTCTACCTGCGGGCGCGGGAGGCGGGACTGCGCCTGACCGCCCACGCCGGCGAGAGCGCGGGGCCGGAGTCGGTGCTGGGCGCCCTGGACGCGCTGGGCGCCGAGCGCATCGGCCACGGCCTTAATGCCTGGCACGACCGCGAATTGCTGGCGCGCCTCCGCCGCCAGCAGGTTCCGCTGGAACTCTGCCCGACTTCCAACCTGCGCACCGGTTGCTGTCGCGCGCTGGAGCAGCATCCCTTGCGCTCCTATTTCGACCAGGGCCTGCTGGTCACGCTGAACTCCGACGATCCCGCCATGTTCCGCACCTCGCTGGCGCGCGAGTACGCGCTGGCCCACGAGGCCTTCGGCTTCCGCGACGACGAACTGCGCACCCTGGCGCGCAACTCTTTCCGGGCCTCCTTCCTGCCCGAGGAGCGGAAGCAGGCCTACCTGGCGCAGATTGCGTAAGTCTCCCGACCTAAAGTAGAGTCCCCAGACCGGCCTGGAGACGCGCGTGCGCAAGTCCTTCCCCCTCCGGATGCTCCTGATCCTGCTGCTGGGCGCGGGCGCGCTCCCGGCGGCGCACGCCCGCTCTCCGCAGAAGATCATCGTCATCACCAACGTCAACATCGTGGACGTGGACACGGGCACGATCCAGCCGCGCCTGGCGGTGGTGATCAAGAAGGGGAAGATCACCGCCATCGCCAAGCGCGCCCTCATCCAGGAGAGCCCGGAGATCGCCATCGTCAACGGCGAGGGCAAGTACCTCATCCCCGGGCTGTGGGACATGAGCCTTCACCGGATGGCCGGGGCCGACGGCGAGCGCGTCCGCAGCGTGGTCCTGCCGCGGCTGCTGGCCCAGGGCGTGACCGCAGTGCTCGACCCGGAGGGCGAGCTTCCCGCCCTGAAGGCGCTGAGGCGGGAGGTCGAGCGCGGCGAGGTAGCCGGGCCGCGCATCGTGGCGGCGGCGGAGGCTCCCGTCATCGTCGTCCACGATCTGCCCGAGGCGCGGGCGGCGGTGGAGGCGCTGCGCCGCCGGCCGGAGGCGAGCTGGCTGGTGGGCACGGACCCGCCCGGGGGAGCCGCTTCCGGCGTCAGCCTGCACCGCGAGCTGCAGCTTCTGGTGGAGGCCGGGCTGACCCCTCTCCAGGCGCTGCAGGCGGTCACGCTCGGCCCCGTCCGCTTCTTGGGCAAGGAGGGAGAGATGGGGCGGGTGGAGGCCGGCAAGCAAGCCGACCTGGTCCTGCTCGACGCCAATCCCCTGGACGATATCGGCAACCTGGACAAGATCGCGGGCGTGGTCGCGGCGGGACGCTACTTCTCGCGGCGCGATCTGGACCAGATGCTGGCGCAAGCGGACGCGGCGGCCGCGAAAGGCGCAAAGTGAAGAAGCTGCGGTTCTCGGTGGCCGGGACCGGCTTCGTGGTCTGCCGGCTGGAGCCGGATGCAGGCGTGCCGGAGTGGGCCGCGCGCGGGGCGTTCTTCTCGGTCACGCGCACCCAGGAAGAGCTCTCTATCGTGTGCGCCGAAGAGCAGGTGCCGGCGGGGGCGAAGCGCTCGGCACGCTTCGCGACTCTGAAATTGCACGGCCCCTTCGCCTTCAGCGAGACTGGGGTAGTGAGCGCGTTCGTCAGCCCCTTGGCCGAGGCAGGGGTGCCGGTCTTCGTGGTCTCCACCTTCGACACCGACTGTGTGCTGGTGCCGGAGGAGTCACTGGAAGCGGCGCTGGCCGCGCTCAGGCAGGCCGGGCACGAGATCGCGCCCTAGATAACCTGTCATCATCCGCAGGTGTCGGAGGGAATAGAGGTCCTTCGACTCGCGATGCCCTGCGGGCGAACCGCAGGGCATCCCTCGCTCAGGATGACAAGATGAAAAAGCAGGACTACTCGATCTGCACCAGACCTTCGGGCTCGCCGGCGGGACGCGGCGGCACGTTCAGGGTCTGGGGATCGCGCCAGCCGTCGATGTAGGCGACCTGGTG
>DASPRL010000204.1 GCA_035624475.1 Terriglobales bacterium | reverse complement strand
CTGTGCATGGAGTGCGGCCATGTGGGCTGCTGCGACTCCTCCAAGAACAAGCATGCCACCAAGCACTTCCACCGCTCGAAGCACCCCGTCATCCGCTCCATCGAGCCCGGCGAGACTTGGACCTGGTGCTACCTCGACAAGGTCATGGGCGAAGTGGCGGAAAGCTAGCCACTGACGACGCTGCCTCATCGGGTGACTTGCTGACTTGGCGACCTGGCGATGGAAGGACTCCAGGGCGCGCTTCCAATCACCAAATCACCAGGTCGCAAAGCACTCCAGGATGGGCGCACACGGGACCCGTTCGCATGGCGGGGCCGATCAGCCGGCCAGGAGATCCCAGGCTTCCTTGTACTTCTCGAAGCGGCCGCCGCGGGTGGGCGGCCGGCGCGGAAAGACCACGATGGTCTTCCGCGCCGCCAGTGCGGCGGTCGGGACCAGGTACCAGGTTCTTTCCGGGACCACGTACGCCGCCAGGAAGTCCAACTCGCTCCGGCGGTAGGCGCGATGGCCCGCCGGCCGGAAGCAGCAGACGTGATAGCCGCGGCAGTGGCGCGCCGCGCTGGACTTCACCTGCACGCGGAACCATCGGCGGCCATGCCCCACCACGAAGTCGTAGGGCAGGTTGTCGCCCCAGGGCTTGGCCACCACCAGGCCGCGGGCCGCGGCCTCCAGCAGGAAGCGGATCTCCACCAGCTCGCCCCGGGCTTTCGGGGGGAGACGGAGGATCACTCGCTATACATTATAGCATACATTGTCAAGCTTGTGAATGTCACCGTGATACTACACGGCCGGCCCCCAGCCCGGGGGAGGGCCTACCGTTCCAGGGCGTCATCCTGAAGCGCCTCAGCGCCGAGGGATCTCGCGCGCTGCGCCACGGTCTTCCGCTACCCCGAGCCCCTTTCTCTTCAAGCCTGTCATCCCGAGCATGAGGTCCTCCTCCTTGGGTGAGCAAATACGCCCGGATTATAGCTGTGACTCCTGCTTGTCCGTATACTGGACGCCTGTTCAGGAGCACCCATGGAGACGCGCTCCTCCTCGCCCGTCCCGGCCGCCCCGGCCCCGGAGCCCGCGCACGGCATCCGGTTGCAGGTGCACGACCTGAACCAGCTCTTCAACTCCATGGACCCTTCCCCCTTCCGCGAGAAGGACCTGGACGACGACGCGGAGGAGTTCATCGTGAGCTGGGCGCGGGAGTTCCCGCCCGACGCGCCGCTGAAGCTCAGCGTCTGCCTGGAGCAGTGGCCCGAGCGGGACCCCCAGGAGCTGATCCGGCAGGCCGTGCACAACCACTTCGCCCACCGCGCCGAACTGGCCGAGCTGGACTTCAAGGCGCTGCTCAAGCAGGGCCGCACCAGCCTGCTGATCGGACTCTCCGCCCTGGCGCTCTGCCTCGGTCTCAGCCGGGTGCTGCTGGGCAGCGAGTCGGGAACCTGGGCCAGCATCGCGCGCGAGAGCCTGACCATCGCCGGCTGGGTGGCGATGTGGCGGCCCATCGAGATCTATCTCTACGATTGGTGGCCGCTGCGCCGCCGCGCCCGCACCTACGCCCGCCTCAGCCAGATGCCGGTCGCGGTCCTGCCCACCGGCAAGGGCCCCGCTAGCGCTTGAGCGCGAAGTAGATCACGTAGATCCAGCTCAGCAGGCCGTGGCCCATGCAGTACAGGATGCTGGCGTTCTTCGACCACGACAGGATCATGGCCAGCATCATGCCCATGCCGTAGCTCAGCGATATTCCCTGGCGGTGATAGCGTTCCATCCCAACCTCCTTGTTTGAGTCATCGATTCATCGGGTCATTTATCCATCGGGTGATCGGGCGATCGGGTGATCGGGTGATCGAAAGCCAAAGACTCCTCTGTGTCCTCTGTATCCTCCGCGGTTGGAATCGCTTCGAAGTGGCCGGCGATCCAATCGCGAGCGGCGCGGCAGAGCTGCTTGCGGTCGCCGCTGGCGGCTAGGGGCTCGCCGAACAAAACCCGGCACTCGATCCGGCGCTTGGAGAAGAGCTTGAGGGCGTGCGGCACCGGGCTCATGTCGCCCCAGAAGCAGATGTCCATCCGGACCGAGCCATCGGCCAGGGGCGCATAGCCGATGGCCGCCGGGGTGACGGGCACGCCCGCGTCCACCGCCGCCTGGAACATGGTCGAGCGGAAGGGCAATAGCTGCAGGCCGTCGCCGGTGGTGGCCTCGGGAAAGACGGTGACCGCATGTCCGCGGCGCAGGCAGCCGGTCAATTCCGCCGCGGCCTGGGCGGAGCGATGCGCCGACTGCCGCTCGACGAAGACCGTCCCTGCCAGCCGCGCCAGCGGTCCGAACAGCAACCAGGAGCGCACCTCGGCCTTGGAGACGAAGCTGCACCCGGTGGCTGCCGAGAAGACCAGGATGTCGTAATACGAGAGATGGTTGGCGACGAGGAGGCCGCCGGCGGGAATCTCCCCTTCCGTGGTAAAGCGGACGCCCAGGCGGGGCAGCAGGCGGCGCGAAGCGCGCTGGAGCCAGCGCGCGCGCTCCGGCAACTGCAGCGGTCCGCGCCGGCGCCGCCAGGCGAACTCCAGCATGGCCGTGGCCGACACCCACAGCACCCAGAAGCAGCGGCGGAGGCTGCGCAGCACCCGCATCATAGTCCTCGCATGGTACAGCAGAAAAGCCCACCACAAAGGACACGAAGTGCACACGAAGGGCACAACGTCTCGGGTCATTTGGTGACCGGTTCCTGGGGTCATTCGTAGCCCCTTGTGACCTTTGTGTGTCCTTCGTGACCTTTGTGGTTGGCTTTTCGATTACCCGTTGGCCTGATCTTCCTCCGTGTCCTGTGTGGTTTGGGCTTCAATCACCCATCACCAGATCATCCGATCACCCGATCACCCGATCACCCGATGGACCGATTGACGGTTTCCGGGAAAGCAATTAAACTCCATCGGTTCTGGAGTCATTGGGGAATGACTCACGGGGTCAGGGGTCTTCAAGGGGAATGAAGCAGACAAGCCGCGTCGGCGTAGTTCTCTTCCAGCTCGGCGGACCGGACACGCTCGAGGCCATCGAGCCTTTTCTCTACAATCTTTTCTGCGATCCCGACATCATCGACTTCCCCTTCGCGCGGCTGGCGCGCAGGCCGCTGGCGCGGCTGATCGCGCGCGCCCGCGCCCAGCACGTCCGGCATCACTACTCCGAGATCGGCGGAGGCTCGCCCATCCGCCGCTTCACCGAGCAGCAGGCCGCCGCGCTGCAGGCGCGGCTGCGCGCCCAGGGCGTGGACGCCGCCTGCGTGGTGGCCATGCGCTACTGGCATCCCTTCACCGCCGAGGCCATCGCGCAACTGGAAGCCGCGGGCTGCGAGGAACTGGTCCTGCTTCCTCTGTATCCCCAATATTCTTCGACCACGACGGGCAGCAGCCTGAACGAGTGGCGGCGGCGCTTCCGCCGGACGGACGCGCGCGTGCACCTCGTGGACGGATTCTATCGCCACCCTTTTTATCTGCAGGCGCTGGTGGAGCGCGTGGAGGAGACGCTGGCGCGCTTCGGCGACGGCCGCGAGCGGGTGGAGCTGGTCTTCAGCGCCCACAGCCTGCCGCTGGCGGTGGTGGAGAAGGGCGACCCCTATCCCCGGCAGATCGAAGAGACCATGGCGCGGGTGATGGCGCTGGGCGGCTGGGCGAATCCCCACCGGCTCTGCTACCAGAGCAAAGTGGGGGCCAGCAAGTGGCTGCAGCCCTCGCTGCGCGGCACGCTGCGCGAGCTGGCCGCCGGCGGCGCGCGTCAGGTGTGCGTGGTGCCGGTTTCGTTCGTCTCCGACCACGTCGAGACCCTGGGCGAGATCGATCATGAGGCGCGCGCGCTGGCCCGCGAGTTGGGCATCGAGCGCTTCGAGATGGCGCCCGGACTGAACGATTCTCCCACCTTCATCGCGGCCCTGGCCGAATTGGTGGAGAGCGCGTTGCAGGAGCGGCAAGAGACGGCGGGCGCCGCGCCCGACCCGGCTTCCGCCGCGGTGCTGGTGGCAGCGGATTAGAGAGGAGCAAGCGAGGAGTCCATGGCTGATGAAGGAGTGAAGGCGCCCCCGGCGGCCAAGCCGCCCGTCGCGACCGGGTCCGGTCAGACGGACGCCACCAAGTACGTGGGCACGCCCGCCGTGGGCACCTCCAAGGCGGCGGCCGCGGGCGGGGTGGCGGCGGTGGGGCCGTCCAACACCGAGATCGACAAGCGCCGGCGCCGCCTGGTGTGGAGCGGCGTGGCCGCCTTCCTGGCCGCCTGGTTCCTGGCCTTCTTCCGCTTCTTCCTGCCCCGCACCCTGTTCGAGCCCAACACCGTCTTCAAGATCGGCTATGCCTCCGACTTCGCCCTGGGCGTGGACACCAAGTTCCAGCAGAAATACCGCATCTGGGTGGACCGCACCCCCGACCGCATCTTCGTGATCTACGCCAAGTGCACGCACCTGGGCTGTACCCCCGACTGGAAGCCGGCGGAGAACAAGTTCAAGTGCCCGTGCCACGGCTCCGGCTACGACAGCGAGGGCATCAACTTCGAAGGACCGGCGCCGCGGCCCATGGACCGCGCCCACGTCGAACTCGATCCCACCGGGCAGATCGTGGTCGACACCAGCCGGCTCTTCCAGTGGCCCAAGGGCCAGCCCAGCCACTTCAACGATCCGGGAGCCTACCTCCCGGTCTAACGCGCAGAGGTGACCATGGCGGACGAGAACAAAGAGAACGGCGGCAAGGCGACCGGCCTGCTGGATCAGGTCAAGCAGGACGCCAAGAGCCTGCCCGGGGAGATGCTCGACAAGCTCAAGGAGCAGAAAGAAGGGCTGAAGGAGCCCACCAAGACCCAGATCTTCACCTCCATCTTCCGCCACAAGCACGACGATACGCCGCGCAACCGGGCCTTGGGCGTGCTGTCGAACGTCTTCCTGCACCTGCACCCCGCCAAGATCAACCGCGACGCCGTGCGCTATCGCTATACCTGGGGCATGGGCGGCATCACCTTCTACCTCTTCTTCGTGCTCACCTTCACCGGGGTATTACTAATGTTCTATTATCATCCGAGTAAAGTCCAGGCTTTCCGGGACATCCTGTACCTCGAGCATGATGTGCCGTTCGGGAAACTCTTAAGGAACATGCATCGCTGGGCGGCGCACCTGATGGTGATCGCGGTATGGCTGCACATGTTCCGGGTGTTCCTGACGGGGTCGTACAAGAAGCCGCGGGAGTTCAACTGGAACATCGGGGTGCTGCTGCTGGTATTCACGCTGCTGCTGTCGTTCACCGGCTACCTGCTGCCCGACGACCAACTGGGCTTCTGGGCGGTGACGGTGGGCACTAATATGGCGCGCGCCACACCCCTGCTGGGGCACGAGGGCCCCTTCGGGCCGCAACTGGGCATGACGCCCTACAACGACGTGCGCTTCGGGCTGCTGGGCGGCTCCATCGTGGACGCCAACGCGCTGCTGCGCGCCTACATCTGGCACTGCATCGGGATCCCCATCGTGGCTTCGGTGCTGATGATCGTGCACTTCTGGCGCGTGCGCAAGGACGGCGGCATCTCCGGCCCCGCTCCTGTGATGCTGGAATCGGAAGTGAAAGAGCCGAGGAAATAGTATGGACTGGCGACAAATCTGGGAGATCTGCTCCGCGCCCGACAACGTGCCCATCGTGGCGCTGTTCCCGCTGCTGGTCTTCTACATCGCGCTGGCCTGGAAGCAAGCCAAGGCCAACGACGAACTGATCGAGCAGCTCGAACAAGACCCGGCCCTGGCCAAGACCCATCACCGCAAGACCTTCCCCTTCAAGCCGGGCTGGCAGAAGGAAGTGCACGTGTGGCCGTTCCTGCTGCGGGTGGAGTTCCTGGCCGCCATCCTCGTGACCGTCATCCTGATGGTGTGGTCCATCACCCTGAGCGCGCCCCTGGAAGAGCCGGCCAATCCCAACCTCACCATGAACCCGGCCAAGGCGCCCTGGTACTTCCTGGGCCTGCAGGAGATGCTGGTCTACTTCGATCCCTGGATCGCGGGCGTGGTGATGCCCACGCTGATCATCGTGGGTCTGATGGCCATCCCCTACATCGACACCAATCCCATGGGCAACGGCTACTACACCTGGCGGCAGCGCAAGTTCGCCATCGGCAGCTTCGCCTTCGGCTTCCTGTTCCTGTGGGTGAGCATGATCTTCATCGGGACCTTCATCCGCGGGCCGGGGTGGCAGTGGTTCTGGCCGGGGCAGACCTGGGACCACAACCGCCTGGTGTACGCGGTGAACCGCGACCTGCCCGACATCTTCGGCATCACCTCCAACCTGGGGAAGGGTGTCTTCGGGGCCATCGTGGTGGGGGCCTACTTCCTGATCGGGGGCTTCCTCTTCCATCTGTTCTTCAAGCGCACCAACCGGAAGAACTACCAGCGCATGAGCTTCCTGCAGTACAACGTGCTGATGATCTTCATGCTGCTGATGATCTCGCTGCCGCTGAAGATGCTGGCGCGGCTGCTCTTCAACATCAAGTACGTGTGGGTCACTCCCTGGTTCAACATATGACGGTCGTTGGTCGTTAGTCGTTGGTCGTTAGCCGAGGCGTATTGAGGACAGAATGGCTGAGCAACTGCCGCCGCAAGACGATCCCATCACCAGCAAGTCGTACGCGCTGCCGTACCTGGTCGCCATCGTGCTGCTGCTGGCGACGCTGTTCTGGGCGTTTTGGGACGAGGTCTACGGGCAGCGCCCCTGGAAGCGCTACCAGGAGGTCTTCCAGGAGCGCTACGTCGCCTACCTGAAGCAGGTGAAGTCACAGTCGGCGGCCACCGAGAAGGACGTCAAGGCCACGCCCGAGTACCAGCAACTGGAGGCTGCCTACCAGCAGGAGCTGGCCCAGGCCAAACCCCAGGTGGAGCAGATCAACCGGGAGCGCGAGCAGAACGAGGCCAAGCTGGCGGCGGTGCAGGCCATCTTCACCGACGCCAAGGCGCGCAACGACGCCGACACCTACGCGGTCGAGACCAGCGACGCCGGCCCGCAGCAGAAGCAGAAGATGCGCGACCAGCTGGAGAAGGGCCGGGAGGAGAAGAAGTACCGGCTGCAGCTCCCCGGCGAGTCCCAGGCCAAGAGCTACAGCTATAACGAGCTGGCCGACCTCTACAACAACACCCGCCTGGAGAAGGCGGCGCTGGTCACGCAACTGGCCGAGGTGATGAGGCCGGTGAAGGAGGCGCAGGCCCAGGCCGACGCCTACGTGAGCGAGCGCCTGGTCACGCTCTCGCCCCAGCAGATCGCCGGGGTGCAGAGGAAGTACGAGGACTGGGAGCCGCAGATCCTGCAGATCAACGTGGCCGAAGCCAACATCGTGGACCGCTGCGAGAGCTGCCACCTGGGCACGCGCGAGACGGTGGCGCCCACCCTGGCCTCCATGACGCTGAAGGGGCAGAAAGCGGACGCGTATGCGCGCGCCTTCGTGGGCCATCCCGACAAGCCGCTGCTGGCCATCCACGACCCGGAAAAGTTCGGGTGTTCCCCCTGCCACGGCGGCAACGGGCGGGCCACCACCAGCGTGGAGAAGGCCCACGGCCACTACGAGCACTGGCTGTGGCCGCTCTTCGCCAAGGAGAACATGCAGGCGGGCTGCCAGACCTGCCACGCCGCCGACATGGTGCTGGCCAGCGACTCCGCCGACGTCATCAATGAGGGCAAGGACCTGTTCCGGCAGCGCGGCTGCGTGGGCTGCCACCGCTACGAGGGCTACGACCGCGAGCCCGAGGAACTGGTCAACGTCCGCCAGCAGGTGAAGCTGCTGGAGGAGCAGCAGGCGGAGAACCTGCGGCAGGCGGTGCGCCTCACCCAGCAGGGCGACCAGGCGGCTTCCAACGACGAGGCCAAGCGCCTCTACCAGCAGGCCGAGAACCTGAAGGTCTCCAACAGCCAGATCGCCGGGCGCATCGAGCAGTACGAACTGCTCTCCCGCAGCCTGATGCGCGACCAGAAGAAGGTGGGGCCCGATCTCAAGGAGATCCGGGAGAAGCTGAACAAGAACTGGATCCCGGTGTGGCTGCACCAGCCCACCGACTTCCGCGCCACCACCAAGATGCCGAACTTCCGGCTGGAGGAAGACGAGATCGAGGCCATCACCGCCTACCTGTGGCAGACGGCGCTGACCGACACCATCCCCCACTATCCCATGGGGAACGCGGCCCAGGGCAAGGCGCTCTTCGAGAGCCGGGGCTGCATGGCCTGCCACTCGGTGAACGGGGTGGGCGGCACCTTCGCCGCCGATCTCTCGCGGGAGGGCGAGAAGGCCAACTACGACTACCTGGTGCGCTGGGTGCATAACCCGCGCGAGCGCACCCGTCCCTATTGCCCCTATGAGAAGAAGGACCTCGGGCCGGAAGACTACGCCAAGCACGGGTTGCCTTACGTCTTCGACGCCGAGCACAGCACCTGCCCCAACGACGGCCACGAACTGCAGGTGCAGCAGATGACGGTGATGCCGGTGCTGCGCCTGAGCCCGCAGGACGCCCAGGACGTGGCCAGCTACCTGATGACCCTGAAGACCAAGGAGCCCAGCTCCTACCCCAACGCCGCCTTCATGGACGATCCCAAGCTCAAGGAGAAGGGGAAGATGTGGATCCGGCAGTACGGCTGCGCCGGCTGCCATGAGATCGCAGGCTTCGAGGACGAGGGGCGCATCGGGACGGAACTGACGGCGGAAGGGTCGAAGCCGCTGGAGCGGCTGGACTTCGCCCTGCTCACCCACCAGGCGGAGATCGGGGGCGAGCCCATCTCCGATCCGGCGGACCGCGCCCGCCTGCCCGAGGGCCCGGCACTCAAGCCCTGGTACGACAACAAGGGCTTCTTCGAGCACAAGCTGGCCGAGCCCAGCATCTACGACCAGGGCATGATCAAGAGCGACCTGGAAGAGTTGCGCATGCCCAACCCGCACCTGCAGCCGGAGCAGATCCGGGCGCTGGTGACCTTCCTGCTGGGCAGCCAGGACACTTCCCTGCCCGACAGCTACATGTACAAGCCGGGGGACGCCCGGCGCGACATCCAGGAAGGCTGGTGGATCGTCCGCAAGTACAACTGCATGGCCTGCCACCAGATCCTGCCCGGGCAGGCGACGGTGCTGGAGACGCTGCCCCAGTACCAGGGGGCGCACGAGAACCTGCCGCCCAAGCTGCTGACCGAGGGGGCGCGCGTCGATCCCGAGTGGCTGCTGAAGTTCCTGTCGAACCCTTCGCTGACCGAGGGCGACACCAACCGCAACGGGGTGCGGCCGTACCTGGCGGTGCGCATGCCCACCTTCAACTTCTCGCCCAACGAGCTGCGCAAGCTGGTGCGCTTCTTCCAGGCGCTCTCGCAGCAGCCGCAGCCCTATATCCCGCAGCCGCAGGTGCCGCTGTCGCAGCGGGAGACGGAGATGGCGCGCAGCCTGTTCTCCAGCCCGGGGGCGCCTTGCCTGAAGTGCCACGCCACCGGAGACGCCGGGCACGACGCGCACGCCACCGCCCCCAACTTCCTGCTGGCCAAGGAGCGGCTGAAGCCGGGGTGGGCGGAGCGCTGGATCCTCGATCCGCAGAGCATCAGCCCGGGGACCTCGATGCCCTCGGGGCTCTTCCGCCAGGACCACGGGCACTGGGTCTTCAACGGACCTACGCCGCCGTCGTTCCAGGGCTACGAGCAGGACCAGACCAAGCTGCTGGTGCGCTACATCTTCCAGCTCACGGCGGAGGAGCAGCGGCGGGTGTCGAGCCAGATGCCGCGCGGGCCCGCCAAGAGCAGCCGCACCCCAGCCGCCGGAGCGGCGACGAGCAGCGGCGGTTCGCGGTAACATAGATTGTTTGTCAGGGGCATCCGAAATCTAACGAAAGGAACAGGGAACAGCCATGAATAAGAAGTGGATCACTCTGTTCGCGCTGCTGGGGCTGATGCTGCTGCTGGCGGCCGGCTGCGGCAAGAAGGAAGAGACCTCGGGCGGGGAGGCGACGCAACCGGCGGCCACGCCGGCGCCCGCGGGTATGCCGGTGGACGCCGCCACCGTGGCTACGGTGAGCGGCACGGTGAGCTTCGCCGGCGCCGCGCCCGCGCCCAAGAAGATCGACATGAGCCAGGACCCCATGTGCAAGGGCACGAACGAGACCCAGAACCTGGTGGTCTCCAACGGCAAGCTGGCCAACGTCTTCGTGTACGTGAAGACGGGCGCGGAGAAGTACAGCTTTCCCACCCCCACCGAGCATGCCAAGCTGGACCAGCAGGGCTGCAAGTACACGCCGCACGTGCTGGGGGTGATGGCGGGCCAGCCCATCGACATCATCAACAGCGACAACACCACCCACAACATCCATCCCACCCCCAAGGACAACCGGGAGTGGAACAAGTCGCAGCCGCCGCAGAGCGCCCCCATCACCGACAGCTTCGCGCGCGAGGAGATCATGCTGCCGGTGAAGTGCAACCAGCACCCGTGGATGAAGATGTACATCAACGTGGTGAAGACGCCGCTGTACGCGGTGACCGGGCCGGACGGCAAGTTCGAGATCAAGGGCCTGCCCCCGGGGACCTACACCATCGCGGCGGTGCAGGAGGGGCTGGGCGAGCAGACCACGCAGGTGACGGTGGGGCCGAAGGAAGCCAAGACCGGCGTGGACTTCAGCTTCAAGGCAGGCGGGCAGTAGCTCTTTTGCTAGAATGTCCCACGCGGATGTGAGCCGCGGTCGCGGCTCACATCCGTGTTTCTCGGGAATGTGACTGAAGAGGCGGGTCCCAGAAGGAGGTTCCTAGCGGGCCGAAGCCCGCTCGGAATGACGACCGCAAGGGGAAACGGCAGCGCAGGAGCGGGGCTCTGACTTCGTCGGCGACACTTTATCACCGGGGCTACCACGCCTTCACCGTGTTCACGGCGGGCTGCACCTTCCTGCTGCTGATCGCGGGGGCGCTGGTCACCTCCAATGACGCCGGCCTCTCCGTCCCCGACTGGCCCACCTCCTTCGGCAGCTTCCGCATGCCCCCCATGGTGGGCGGGGTGAAGTTCGAGCACGGCCACCGCATGGTGGCGGGCTTCGTGGTCCTCCTCTGTTTGATCCTGACGGTCTGGACCTTCTTCGCCGATCGCCGCCCCTGGATGCGCAAGCTGCTGGTGGCAGCCATGGCGACGGTGGTGGCGCAGGCGGTGCTGGGCGGCATCACCGTGCTCTTCTACCTGCCGCCCTGGATCTCGACCGCGCATGCCACCCTGGCGCAGACCTTCTTCTGCCTGCTGGTAGCGGCGGCGCTGGGCAGCGGGCGGGAGTGGATGGAGGGGGGGCCGCGGCAGATCATGGACGCCCGCCGGCCGCGCCTGACCACGCTGACGGTGGTGACGGCGGGCGCCGTCTACCTGCAGCTCATCCTGGGAGCGGCCTTCCGCCACTCCGCCATCAAGCTGCTGCCCCACCTGATCGGGGCGGGCGTGGTCTCGGCGCTCATCCTGTGGACGGTGACGCGGGTGCTCACCGACTACGGGCGCATCCCGGCGCTGCGGCGCCCGGCGGTGGCGCTGCTGGGCATCCTGCTGGTGCAGCTCGGCCTGGGCTTCGGTTCCTTCCTCACCAAGGTGGACTGGGGCAAGGACGCGCCCCAGCCTCTGCTCAGCATGGTGGCGACCACGGTGGCGCACGTGGCGGTGGGAGCGCTGCTGCTGGCCACCAGCGTGGTGCTGGCCATGCAGGCGCGACGGCACCTGGTGTCGGCAGCCGATCCGGTCCCGAGGGCAGCTTCGCAGAAGGTGGTGACGGCATGAGCACGCTGAGCCAGCCTCTGCCTTCGTCCGGCGCCCTGGCGCTGCGGGTGCGCGACTATGCCGAACTGTTCAAGGCGCGGGTGACCTCGCTGATCGTGATGACGGCGTGGTGCGGCTTTTACGCGGCCGCGCTCAAGAGCGGCGCCTCTTCCCTCTCCTGGACGCTGGTGCACGCGCTGCTGGGCATCGGGCTGGCCAGCGGCGGCACGGCAGCGCTGAACGAGGTCATGGAGCAGGAGGCGGACGCGGTGATGCGGAGGACGCAGCACCGTCCCCTGCCCGCCAAGCGCATGAGCACGGCGCACGGCCTCGCGCTGGCGCTGGCCGCGCTGCTGGGCGGCGTGCTCTACCTCTGGCTGGCGACCAACGCCCTGACCGCGCTGCTGACCCTGGCGACTTCCATCTTCTACCTGGCGGTGTACACGCCGCTGAAGAAAGTCCACCCCATCTGCACCTTCGCGGGAGCCTTCCCCGGAGCCATGCCGCCGCTGCTGGGCTGGGTGGCGCTGCGGGGCCGGGTGGAGTGGGAGGCGGTGGCGCTGTTCGCCATCGTCTTCTTCTGGCAGTTTCCGCACTTCCATTCCATCGCCTGGCTGTACCGCGAGGACTACGAGCGCGCCTCCATCCGCATGCTGCCGGTGGTGGAGCGCGACGGGCGCTCGACCGCGCGCGCGGTGGTGGTGTACTCGCTGCTGCTGCTGCCGGTGAGCCTGCTGCCGGCGTGGATGGGGATGGCGGGATGGCCCTACCTGGCGGGGGCGGCGCTGCTGAGCGGAGCGCTGCTGTGGTTCGGAGTGCGGCTGGCGCGGCTGGGCCAGACGCCGGCGGAGCCCGCTTCCAAGCAGCGGGCGCGCCACCTGCTGCAGGCCACCGTCTTCTACCTGCCGTTGCTGTTCGCGCTGCTGATGCTGGACGGCCTGCGGCTCAAGTGACCCCGGCCAGCCCAGCCCGCAGCGTCCCGCCGGCCGCCTCGGAGACGGGGCGGATGTCCACCGCCGTCATCTCGGTCGAGGACGTGCGCCACCGCTATGGCGAGCGGGTGGCGCTGGACGGCGTCTCCTTCCAGGTGCAGCCGGCGGAGATCTTCGGGCTGCTGGGGCCGAACGGCAGCGGCAAGACCACGCTCTTCCGCATCCTGTCGACCTTGATGCTGGCTTCGGAGGGTCGGGCGACCATCCACGGCTTTGACGCGGCGCGCCAGCCCAACGCGGTGCGGCGGCAGATCGGGGTGGTCTTCCAGGCGCGGAGCATCGACGTGAAGCTGACCGCGGCGGAGAACCTGCGCCACCAGGGACACCTGTACGGGCTGCACGGGAGCACGCTCACGCAGCGCATCCGTGAGATGCTGGCGCGGGTGGGGCTGACGGAGCGCGCCCGCGAGCGCGCCGAGACTTTCTCCGGCGGCATGCAACGGCGGCTGGAACTGGCCAAGGGGCTGCTGCATCGTCCGTCCGTGCTTTTGCTGGACGAGCCCACCACCGGGCTGGATCCGGGGGCGCGGCGCGACCTGTGGCTCTACCTGAAGACGCTGCGCGACGAAGAGGGCGTGAGCGTGATCATCACCACCCACCTGATGGAAGAGGCCGAGCACTGCGACCGGCTGGCCATCCTGAGTCACGGCAAGCTGGTGGCGCTGGGGACGCCGGCGGAGCTGAAGGCGAAGATCGGCGGGGACGTGATCCTGCTGGAGACGGCGAACCCGGAGTCGCTGGCGCAGCGCATTCGCGCCCGCTTCGGCGGCGAGCCCACGGTGCTCGACGGCAAAGTGCGGCTGGAGCGCGAGGGCGGACACCGCTTCGTCACCGACGTGGTGGAGGCGTTTCCGGGGGAGATCCAGGCGCTCTCGGTGAGCAAGCCGACGCTGGAAGACGTGTTCATCGACCGCACCGGCCACCGCTTCTGGAACGAGGAAGCGGAGGCGGCGCGGGAGAAATCCTAGAGGAGGACGATTGCGGCCTACCATGCTGCTGCTGATCTCAATCCTGCTGGCGGTGCTGCCCCTGGCCGGGATCGTGGGCATGGCCATGGGCGGGATGCTGAAGACCGTGGACGGACTGTTCATGTCGCTGATCCTGCTGACCATCTCCGGAGTGTTCGCGCTGAACTCTTACTGGGAGGCGCGCGACCGCGGCTGGCTGGCTTTCCTGAAGCGCAAGAAGAACGGCGGGGCGCCGCCGGCCAAGGCGTAACGCGAAATGGCGACGCAGAGCACGAGCGTGCCGGTGGCGGTCCCGGGAGCGGGGCTGCTGCTGCCGGCGGTGTCGCTGTGGTGGCGCGAAGTGGTGCGCTTCTACCGGCAGCGCAGCCGGGTGGCGGGAGTGATCCTGTCGCCGCTGGTGTTCTGGCTGGTGATCGGGGCGGGCTTCGGGAAGTCGTTTCGTGCAGCCGGCGCCGAGGGCGGACAGCGCTACCTGGAATATTTTTATCCCGGCGCGCTCATCATGATCGTGCTCTTCACCTCCATCTTCGCCATGATGAGCGTGATCGAGGACCGCAAGGAGGGCTTCCTGCTCTCGGTGCTGGTGGCGCCCATCCACCGCTCGGCGGTGGTGCTGGGCAAGGTGATGGGCGGGACCACGCTGGCGGCCATCCAGGGGCTGATCTTCCTGGTCTTCGCGCCGCTGGTGGGCGCGCGCCTGGGCGCGGTGCAGATCGCGCAGGTGGTGCTGGTGGTCTTCCTGGTGGCCTTCGCGCTGACCGCGCTGGGCTTCGCGCTGGCGTGGCCCATGGAATCCACCCAGGGCTTCCACGCGGTGGTGAATCTCTTCCTGATCCCGCTGTGGCTGCTCTCGGGGGCGCTCTTCCCGGTGAGCGGGGCTTCGGGGTGGATCGGGTGGCTGATGCGCATCAATCCCCTGACCTACGGGGTAGAGGGCCTGCGCGCCGCGCTCTTCCCCAACGTGCCGGCGGAGTTCCCGCTGGCGCACTCGCTGCTGGTGCTGGGAGTGTCGTGCGCGGCCGTGTTCGCGCTGGCCTTCGCCATGGCCAACCGGCGGACCACCAAGCCCGCGGCCTGAGGGCTTCCTTCCGTGGCCGACCCCGCCGCCTACGCCTTCTTCCCTGCCCTGAACGCCATCCTGAACGGGACCAGCGCGGTGCTGATCGCCTGCGGGCGGCATTTCATCCAGCAGAAGCGGATCGCGGCGCACAAGCGCTCGATGATCGCGGCGGTGGTCTGCTCCAGCCTCTTCCTGGTCTCCTATCTCTATTACCACTGGCAGGTGGGGACGGTGCACTTTCGGGGAGTGGGCTGGTGGCGGCCGGTGTACTTCGCCATCCTGGGGACGCATACGGTGCTGGCGGCGGCCATCGTGCCGCTGGTAGCGACGGCGCTGGTGCTGGCGCTGCGCGGGAGGTTTGAGCGCCACCGGCGCGTGGCCCGCTGGGCCTATCCCACGTGGAT
>DASPRL010000203.1 GCA_035624475.1 Terriglobales bacterium | reverse complement strand
ATTCCACCACTACCTGCACCCCCAGCGAGTTCCAGTCCAGCTTGGCCGGGTCCTTCTCGGCGAAGACGCGCATGCTGTGGCCGTCCACCTGGATCGAGTCCTGCCCGGCGCTCACCTTGTTGTGGATGTTGCCCAGGATGGAATCGTACTTGAGCAGGTGAGCGAGGGTCTTGGCGTCGGTCAGATCGTTGACGGCCACAATCTCGAGGTTGGGGTCGCCGATGGCGGTGCGATAGATGTTGCGCCCGATGCGGCCGAAGCCGTTGATGCCTACCTTGATGGCCATGAGGAATGCCTCCGTGCGGAATGAAGAAGCTGACCGGCTGCGATCGCAGCCCCCTGGGGACGAGAAAATCGTAGCATCGCGGCAATAGGGAAGCAACGCGGCCCGCTGGTTGTCACAGCCGCGGCGGACTTGGGTCACAGCAGACCCGTGTGGCACAGGCGACTCGCCTGTGCTTGTAGCGCCGCCGTCCCGGCGGCTGTGGTGGCGGGCGTCCTGCCCGCGCCACCCTAACCTCGAAAAATGTCATGCTTCCGCCGACCGAAGGGAGGCGGGAGGATCTGGCGACTCGGTTTCCTCCGCCGCTGCGGTTGCGTCCACGATGTCGTCAGATCCTCCGCTCGGCTTCGCCTCGCGAAGGATGACACCCCGCAAGGTTCCGTCACGGCGGGGCGCACCCGGGCCGGTCCCAGCCCGAAGGGCGTTTGACAATAGCCCAGGACGAAGCGCGCCTCGCGCGCAGTCCTGGGTAGCGAGCCGTTCTCGTCTCCGAGTCCCGTCAGGGACGGCACGCCGGGTGTAAGATTCGCCGCATGTTCAAGGACCTGGCCGGGCTGCTGGGCGGCGCCGTGCTCGCGCTCGCTCCCGCGCGCTACCGCCGCCGCTTCCTGGAGAGCGACGTCGACCTGCATCGCGGCGCCTTCCTGGGTGCCGTCGCCCAGCTCGTCCTCTGCCTGGGCTTCTTCATCTATGGCTACCTGCGCTTCATGCAGGAGCACATCGGCGCGCTCGCCGGCACGCTCATGCAACACGGCGCCGAGCACGCCATGGCCTCGGAGGCGGTGCAGTACGGCGCCGGCTTCCTCACCCTGGGCGAGTACCTGATCCATCCCACCACCTGGCTGCTGGCCTACTTCGCCCTGGAAGGGTTGCTGCGCGCGCTGGGCGCCGCCATCACCGGCGAGATCATCCCCACCCTGCCTTTGGCGCTGGTGGGCTGGGTGCACACCCGGCGCGACGCGCGACGCGCCGAACGCGCCCTGGGCCCGCGCATCCCCGATGAGGTCGAGCGCGCCACCGCCTACTCGCCCTGGGAGCTGCGCATCCGCTCCTGCCGTCCCAAGCCCTGGACCGCGCTCACCACCATCTCCTACGAGGACCAACTCTACGAATTGATGGCGGTGGAGGCCGGCGATCCGCCCCGCCGCTTCGTCTACCTGCTGCGCAAGAAGCCGGAGGGCAAGGTGATTCGCGGGCTGCATCACTACAGCCCGGAAGAGGTGCTCGAGAAGGAGTAATCAGGGGTCAGGAGTCAGGAGTCAGCGGGTTCCAGTCTCCTTCGTGGGCCTTCGTGATTACCTTTGTGTCCTTTGTGGTAAAGCAGCTTTCCAGCCACAAAGGGAACAAAGTTCACACAAAGCCCTCACTCCTGACTGCTGACCCCCGACTCCTGACTCCTTCGCCTTGGCTAGCTGCTGTATTGCTGTAGAAGCCCCTTGAGCGCCTCGATCTGCCGGCGCGTCAGCTTGGCGGTGAGCAGGCTCACTTCCATCAGGTACTCGGAGCCGTATTCCGCCTGCTTGTCCTTGGCGGGATACATGGCCTCGAGGTAGGCGTCGCGGTAGACCACCCACGCCTTCTCGGCGGCCTTGATCTTGGCGACCGCATCGGGATCGTCCTTCGCCGCTTTCAGAAGCTGGGCGTAGACCTGGTTGAGTTCGGCGTCTACGCGGGCGGCTTCTTCCCTGGCACAGGCATTGAGATCGGGTTGCGCCACCGCCTTCTGATTGCAAGCCGCGTATTCCTTGGACTCTTGGGCCAGACACGAAAGGGAACCCGCTGCCAGCAACACTGCCATCACCAGGTATTTCGCCACGATGCCTCCTTGGGGGATGGGGCAGTATTATGCCTGTCCAGAGCGCGTACGAGTAGTTAGGAGTTTGTGGTTAGGAGTTAGTGTTCCGCGCCCGGTGCCACGCAAACTACTAACTCCAAACTCCCAACTCCCTCTCCGAGTTTGCTCCCCGCCCGCACATCTGCTATAAGTCCCACATGCGTAAGTGGTTACGCGAGCGTATGCGACGCCGCAAAAAGAAGCAGCCCTCCGAATCGGAATCCACCGGCAAAGTCGGCCAGCCCAAGCCCGAAGGCTACACGCCGCTGCAGCCCATCTATCCCGAGGACCTGGCCGCGCTGCCGCCGCGCGAGGCCCGCCCCGCCGCGCCCGCGCGCGAAGGCCGGCCCGCTCCGCCCGCGCGCGAAGCCCGGCCCGCTCCGCCCGCGCGCGAGCCGCGCCTGCCCGCGCCCGCGCGCGAAGGCCGTCCCGCTCCGCCGCCGCGGGAAGCGCGTCCCCCGGCCCGCCCCAAGATCGTGGTGGAGACCCAGCCGGAGTCGGTCTCGGCTCCGCCCGCGGGCAAGCCTGAAGGACTGCCCCCGGGCAAGCCCGCCGCGCGCGCTCCCAAGGGCGTGGTGGTGCTGGCCATCGGCCTGCCCGGCTCCGGCAAGACCACCTGGTTCAAGCGCCGCGGTGTCACCCCGCTCTCCAGCGACACCCTGCGCACCATCCTCTTCGATTCCATCACCGAGCAGCGCTACCAGAGCCTGGTCTTCTCCACCCTGCGCTCGCTGCTGCGCGCCCGCCTCATCGCCAAGATGCCCTGGAACTACGTGGACGCCACCAACCTCTCTCCCCGCGAGCGCCGCCAGTGGATCCACATGGCCAAGGACTTCGGCTTCGAGACTCACGCCGTCTTCTTCGACGTCCCGGTGGAGGTCTGCATGGAGCGCAACCGCAAGCGCGAGCGCGTGGTCCCCGAGGACGTCATGCAGCGCATGGCCGCCAAGCTCAAGCCTCCCACCTTCGCCGAGGGCTTTTCCAAGATCACCGTGGTGCGGGTCAAGCAGAAGGCCGAGGAGCCGCACGACGCCGGCTCCTGGGAGAGTTACTGAGAGAGTCCCCGTGAACGCTTTCCACGAGATGAGCCGGGAAGAGCTGCTGCGCGCCCTGGAGATGTTTGCCAAGAACTGGCTGGCCCACGACGGCTGCTGGTTCCTGGCCGCGGAAGAGTGCTACGGCCTGGACGCCGCCATCGAACTCGACACCCGCTCCTGGGAGCGCTTCGCCGCCGCCGAGGCCCGCCGCATCCTCGGCACCTTCGCTCTCCCCGAGAACGGCGGCCTGCCCGCCCTGGAGAAGGCCCTCGGCCTTCGCCTCTACGCCCTCATCAACAACCAGCGCACGGAGTGGGCCGAGGACGGCCGCTGCCTGCGCTTCTTCATGGAAGTCTGCCGGGTACAGGAGACGCGCCGCCGCAAAGGCCTCGCTGACTTCCCCTGCCGCTCCGTCGGGCAGGTGGAGTTCGCCACCTTCGCCCGCACCATCGATCCCCGCATCCAGACCACCTGCCTGCACTGTCCTCCCGACGCCCCGGAAGGGAAGTACTGCGCCTGGGAGTTCCGCCTGGCGTCCTAGCGTCCCCATGGCGCGCATCCTCTACGGCGTGAACGGCGAGGGCTCGGGGCACTCCACCCGCGCCCGCGAAGTGCTCTCCCACCTGGTGCGCTCTGGCCACACCGTGCACGTGGTCTCGTTCGACCGCGGCCTGCGCAACCTGAAGGACGACTTCCAGGTCACCGAGATCTACGGCCTGCGCTTTGCCTACGTGAACGACCGGGTGCGCTACCGCCGCACCCTGGGCAAGAACCTGGTCACCGTGCCCCAGGCCGCGCGCAGCCTCCGCAGTCTCCTGCGCCAGGTGGACGACTGGGGCATCGAGCTGGTGATCACCGACTTCGAGCCGCTCTCCTGCCGCGTGGCCCGGCGCCGCCGCCTGCCCCTCATCTCCATCGACAACCAGCACTGCCTCACCAACGCCGAGATCTCCTACCCGCCGCAGTACCGGCGCGAGGCCGCGGCCGCCAAGCTGGTCACCCGCCTCATGACCCCGGGCGCCGGCGCCTACCTCGTCATCTCGTTCTTCCAGCCGCCGGTGCGTCGCAAGGGAACCTGGATCTTCCCGCCCATCCTGCGCCGCGAAGTGCTCGACACGCGCCCCACTTCCGGCGACCACGTGCTCGTCTACGTGACCTCGCCCTCGGCGCGCCTGGTGGAGCTGCTGCGCCGCATCCGCGGCCGCTTCCTGCTCTACGGCTTCGACCGCGAGGGCGAAGACGCCAACCTCACCTTCAAGAGGCCCAGTCTCCCCGGCTTCCTCCACGATCTGGCTTCCTGCCGCGCCGTCATCGCCAACGCCGGCTTCTCCCTGGTCTCGGAGGCGCTCCACCTGGGCAAGCCTTACCTCGCCTATCCCGTGCAGCGGCAGTTCGAGCAGGTCTTCAACGCTTACTACGTGGACAAGATGGGCTATGGCGCCTGGTGGGACGACCTCAACAAGGAGCGCATCGAGTCCTTCCTCTACAACCTGGATTCCTACCGCGAGCGCCTCGCCGGCTATCCCCGCCAGGACAACTCGGCGCTGCTGGCCCGGCTGGACTCCCTGATCGCGGAGCATCTGGGATGAGCGCCCACCCGCACTCCTTCCCGCCTCCGCTGCCCGAACCGGAGCGCGCCCCCCGGCCTCCGCGCCTGCGCACCGCGCTGCTGGCCGCGCTGGCCGCGGCGGTGCTGGCGCTCCTGCTCTTCGCCTGGCTGGCCGACGAGGTCTTCGAAGGCGACGTCGCCGCCTTCGACGCCCGCGTGCGCGACGCCGTGCACGCCTTCTCCTCGCCCGCGCTGACCGCCGTCATGCGGACGTTTTCCCTCATCGGCTACCAGGGCCTGATCGCTGCCTTCGCCGCCAGCGTCGTCATCTTCCTCCTGCTGCGCTGGCGCCGCGCCGCCCTGTGGCTGGTCTTCAGCGTAGCCGGCGCCCTGGTCCTCGACCTCGCGCTCAAGAGCGCCTACCACCGTCCCCGGCCCACGCCCTTCTTCGGTGACCTGCGCCACGACTGGAGCTTCCCCAGCGGCCACGCCCTCTTCTCCTTCTGTTTTTATGGAGTGCTGGCGGGAGTGCTGGCCGCGCGCCTGCGCTCCCCCGGGCTGAAGGTGCTGGTGTGGGCGCTGGCCGCGGCGCTGATCGCCGCCATCGGCCTCTCCCGCATCTACCTGGGCGTGCACTATCCCAGCGACGTGCTGGCGGGATATTTGGCGGCGGCGGTGTGGGTCAGCTCCCTGGTCGCCGCCGACCGCTGGCGCCGCGGCCGCAACCAAGCCGCCAAGTCATGAGGTTGTCATCCCGAGCGGGCTTCAGCCCGCGAGGGATCTGCAGTTGGGGCTTGTCATTCCGAGCGCAGCGAGGAATCTCGGTCTTCCGATCACCCGATCTCCCGATCACCCGATGGATTCTGTCATGACTGACGTCTGACGTCCGGCGTCTGCTTTCCTGTCAAGCCCCCCAAACGCCTCGATTCCCCGCAAGCCCCTGAGCCGGCGACAAATATAAAGTCCCTCTGCCTGTCGGGTTTGCCCCCTCCGTTGTGCCATACTGGAATTAGAGAGTAGGGAAACGCGCGGGCCCCTGTGCCCGCGCGTTTCCTCTTTCGGCCTCTACCTCTGCGCTTGTCATCCCGAGCGGGCTTTCAGCCCGCGAGGGATCTGCAGTTGCCGTTCTCAGCCTGCCCTGAGCGCAGCCGAAGGGACCAACGACTAACGGCCAACGACTCCTCCAATGTCCCGCCGCCCCGCCACGTGCCCCCGCGGCGGCGAGGAGTGTGCTCGGGCGACCAACCAGAGTCCACGGCCCGTTAACGACCAACGACTAACGACCAACGACTCTTCCCGCCGACGACTCTCCTCCAAGCAGCGAGGGAATCCCTATGGTTGGACCAAATTGACGTCACGCCTCCCACCCTTCGCAAGAAGGGCGAAGGATGGGGCACCCGGCGGGAAGTATAATTCGGTGAGCACGTCGCGCCATTCCTGCCCCGCCGCACACCGCCAGTCCAGCTCATGAGTGCGAGGGTTTCAGAAGGTCCTGACCGATGGGTAAGACAAGGAAACGTTCAAGAAAGAAAGAATTACTGGGCCTTGCTTTCGACGTCGTTCTTGCTGCGGTTCCTGCCGTTGCCCCGATTCCTGCGATTGCCCGGTGGATCATTTGGTTTGCGTGCTTCGTCGGATTCCTCGTGATCGTTCAGCTTCTGATTGATCCGGTGAATCGTGTCGAGCTGAAATGGAGGGTGGTCGCTACGGGTCTGTTGGCAGTCACGTTTGTGGCGGGTTTGTGGCCAACGGCCTACTCTCAGTGGCGGCAGGAAATGGCGCGTCAAACGTGGGGCAAATTGGTGGCCACGGAAGAGTTGCCAGACGTTCCGCCGGGGCACTATCAGATTCAAATAGGCACTGTAGGAGCCAAGTTCAATTTTCCCAGCTCCAAGCATGACCCCTGGCAGATTTTCGGGGATACATTGACCTTCGGTGGCGACGATAACGGCGATGTCCTTTTCTCAACAGTGATAAGAGACCGGGTAACCGGGAATCGGATAGTAGAAATCGACAGAAACGTGTGGCACGTGTCCAATCAGCAGAATGTCTGCTGGGACAAGAACTATTCGCGGAGCGTACTCGAAGTGTTGGA
The DNA here is from genome assembly GCA_035624475.1 of Terriglobales bacterium. NCBI lineage: Bacteria > Pseudomonadati > Acidobacteriota > Terriglobia > Terriglobales > Terriglobales bacterium. The sequence goes on along the minus strand of DASPRL010000203.1, from coordinate 2,393 downwards.
CGGGAGAGGCAACGTCGTGTTGCAGGTTAGGCTTTTCAAGAACGGTGTGCAGCTCCAAGGGGAATGGCACGACGACAAGGGGGATGGGTTGAGACTCGTGCAGTATGGGCCACAGGGCCCGCAATCCGCGGTGTATCGTTTCGTAGTCGGGCAGGAAGACCCTGCCCTCCCAGATATCACCAGGTCATTTAGATACCCTAGCGACGAATTCTGGAGTGAGCAGACGCATTAACGGCGGGTCAGCAGTCAAGCCGCCGGGGGCGGCAGGCGCCTCGTACGGACGACTGAGAGCGCGGGGAAGCGCTGCGTGCGTTGCCTGCAGAGTGGAGGCCCACCAGACGAGCGGTGGGCCCGGGCCCCTGCCGGTCAATCCCCGCCATATCTCAATGGGCTGAAGAGACCATGGCCAAAAAGAGGCTTCAGAGACCAAAGGACGAACTTAAACGAGAGCTCGTGGAGCAACTAACGCTGTTGCGTAATGCTTGCCAGGGTTTTGATGAAGGGTTCGAAGCACTGGGTAAGCATATCGCTCTGGTTCTCAGGGTGCTCGTGCATGAGCACGGTCAATCTCGTGCATTGCTTGCTCAACTGAATATCAGGCCCGCCCGTTTTGTTGATTCAGCCGGTCCCCTGAACCCAAGAAACGTACTGAGCGAGTGCAACCTGGTCATGCAGAAATTCGGGGCCTCGGGAGGCCAGTACCTTCCGGTGATGGATCCCCCAATCCCCATGCGCCCCATACCCTTTGCGGACTGGTGGAACAACCCGGTTCTGAAGGATAAAGGCGGACGGGCCTTCTCTCGGGGCGAGCTTGTGCTTCACGTCTGCGACACCGATGGTGGGGCTCACGTTGATCCAGAGCTCGATGAGGCGTACATGGCGCTGTCTCGCGCCAATTCCCTTGGTTGGCAATTCTCGAACGGTAGTATCGTCAAAGCCCTCAATGGCCGTCCCGAGCTTGCCTGCATGCGGCAGATTGCCCATGAAGTTCTGACTACGATATGTCAGTTTGTCCCAGAATTCAGCGCACATGCCCAGCCAGTTATCCCGAAGCGCTGAAATAGCAGGCAGCGACCTCGAGTTCACCCTGCGGGCAAATGTGGGCTACCCCACCCACCCAAGCCAGAACCGGGTTTGAGTGGGGCACCCGAGGACCTCGAAAGCCGGCCACGGAGGCCGACGACCGAGAGCCGACGGCCGACGACCAACGACTGCTCCTGCTGCGATAGACTTGCTTCCATGCCGGCCGCGCGCGCAGAGAGACTCACGGGCTTCCAGGCCATCCGCCGCGGGCTCTGTCCGCGCTACCGCCAGGGTCCCATCTTCCGCGGTTCCTTCTACTTCCGCTTCCCCAAGATGCACGAGCGCTGCCCCGTCTGCGCCCTCAAATACGAGCGCGAGCAGGGATACTTCCTGGGCGCCATGTACTTCAGCTATGCCCTGGGCATCGTCATCCTGGCCGCCTTCATGGCCCTGTTCTGGTGGCTGACCGGGTGGAAGCTGGAATGGTTGCTGCTGGCCGCCTTCGTGCTCTTCCTGCCCTTCGTCCCCTTCGTTACTCTCTTCTCGCGCGTGCTCTGGATCCACTTCGACCGGGGCGTCGACCCGGAGGACATCGGGTGATCGGGAGATCGGGTGATGAGGGCTCGTTCTTAGCCTGCCCTGACGCGCAAGCCGGAGCGACCGACGTCTGACGTCCGACGTCTGGTGTCTGCTCAGTCGGGATCGTAGACCACGCTGCGGAAGCCCATGCGGCGGGCTTCCTCCTGCATCTGCTCGAGGTCGCGCTGGGCCTGGTCGCGCTGCGCCTGCACCCGGTCGCGCTCCAGCAGCAGCACCTGCGGAGTCTGGCACCAGGTCTGGTAGGGATTGTAGACGCCGTAGGTGTTGCAGGTGGTGCCCAGGTTGGCGTTGTTCCACTCGTCGAGCTGGCGCTGGAGGTCGGCGAGGCGGGCGTCGAGGGCGCGCAGCTTCTGCTTCTGCGCCAGCACCGCGGAACGCACCTCCTCGGCGGAGGGCTTCTTCGACTGCGCGGCGGGCGGCCCCTTCTCCTGGGTGGATGGGGAAGGGATGGTCTCGGGCAGGGTGGCGGGGAAGTCGTCGTTGGTGTAGACGCGCGGCGCAGGGCGCGCGCTGCTCTTGCGCGCCTGCTCTTGCCGCGCCGCCTCCGCCACCGATTGCCCGAAGCCGGAGGCGGCCAGTACGCCGCTCAGCGCTGCCAGCAGGCCGACCTGGAGCCACGCCCGCATACACGTATTGTAACCCCCGCTCACCCGCGCAGTTGCGCCCCGGGTTCTTTATGTCCTTCGTGTCCTTCGTGGTGAAGCTTTTTATGATCTCACCACAAAGGACACAAAGGCCGCACGAAGGTTGCGTCCGACCCCTGACCCCTG
>DASPRL010000202.1 GCA_035624475.1 Terriglobales bacterium | reverse complement strand
GTGCAGGGTGGTGAAGACCAGGTGGCCGGTGAGGGCGGCCTCGACGGCGATGTGGGCGGTCTCCTTGTCGCGGGTCTCGCCCACCAGGATGACGTCGGGGTCCTGGCGCAGGAAGGCGCGCAGGATGCGCGCGAAGTCCAGACCTATGTCCTTGTTGGCCTGGATCTGGATCACCCCGGCGAGGTCGTACTCGATGGGGTCTTCGGCGGTGGAGATGTTGATGCCGGGATCGTTGATCTCGGCCAGCGCGGAGTACAGCGTGGTGGTCTTGCCCGAGCCGGTGGGGCCGGTGACGTACATGATGCCGTAGGGCTGGTTGATGAGTTCGCGGATGAGCTTGAGGGTGGGCTCGTGGGCGATGACCTTGTCCAGCCCCAGCATGGTGTTGGATTTGTCCAGGATGCGCATGCAGATCTTCTCGCCCCACTTGCCGGGGACGGTGGAGACGCGGAAGTCGATGGGCTTGCCCTCCATGTTGACGGAGATGCGGCCGTCCTGGGGCAGGCGCTTCTCGCTGATGTCGAGCTTGGAGAGGATCTTGAGGCGGGAGATGAGGCCGAGCTGCACCTTCTTGGGGAGGTTCTGCACGGTCTGCAGCACGCCGTCGATGCGGTAGCGGATCTGGACGTCCTTCTCCATGGGCTCGATGTGAATGTCGCTGGCGCCCTTCTTGATGGCCAGCCCCAGGATGGAGTTGCCCAGGCGGATGATGGGAGCGTCTTCGGAGGCGGACATCAGGTCGGCCTTGCTCTCGCTGAGGGCCAGGTCTTCGGTCATCTGCAGGTCGCGGATAATCTCGCTCTGCAGCAGGTCCATCACCGCTTCCGGGGACTTGGAGGAGACCTCCAGCGTGGTGGTGGTCTTCTTCTCGTCCTTCTTCATGAGCTCGCGGTAGGTAGTGCCCAGGAAGCGCTTGAAGTCTTCCTCCGTGATCACCACGGGCTCCACGAGTACTCCTTTGATGATGCGGCGCACATCGTCGAGCGCGACAATATTGTTGGGGTTGACCATGGCCAGGGTGAGGCGATTGTTGGCGAAGGCCACGGGGATGACGCGGTGTTGCAGCATCATGGCCTCGGGGAGGAGGGTGAGCACGCGCGCGTCGAAGTTCATCTTGGCCAGGCTGATGAACTCGATGCCCACCTGCTGCGAGGCGTTCTCCAGCCGCTCGGCCAGGATGGTGGTGAGCGCCAGCCCGATCTTGGGAAACTGCAGCAGCAGTTCCTGGAAGTCTTTCTGCTCCAGCACGGCGCAGGTGGTGGGCTGCAGGGCGGTGACGGTGGCGGTGCGCGGCTTGCCGGTCAGCAGCGACATCTCGCCGAAGTTCTGCCCGGGATTCATCTCGGTGAGCAGGAAATCGATGCCGGTGTTGGGGTCCTTTTTGCGCACTTCCACCTTGCCGGCGGTGATGAAGAACATGGAATTGCCGGGGGCGCCCTCGCGCACGATGACCTGGTTGGGGGGGAAGTCGCGGCGCTTCATGCGCTTCACCACCTGGCCGCACTCCTCGATGGAGAGCGCGCTGAAGAGCTGGATGCGCTGCAGGAAATGCGCCGGACCTTGGCCGGCCGGAGCGGACGTGGGCGCCGCCGCGGCGGAGCCGGCGCCGGGATTCGGGGACGAGGGCGTGGCCATGTGGGATGTTCTCCTGAGTGCGTCGCCGGCCGCCGGGCGCCAGGGCGATCCGGGCCTCCGGGGGAAGGGGCTCGCCGCCGGGCGGAGGCGCTTGCGGGCTCCGCCACGGCGCAGGCACAGGCTGAGGCGATGGCGCGGCAGTATATACCAGTTTGACACGGGCGGGGAGTCCCCCGGGGGCGTTTCCTGTCCCGGCGGCGGAGGGGTTTGTGCTAGAGTTAGCCCTCGCCGGCAGGCCGCCGCTCCCGCGAAAGGGTGGGAGGGTGGAGCCGGCCTCCCCCAGAACCATGTCCGGCCACAGGGCTATGAGCACCCCAACCACCGCGTCCGCCAGGAATGCTGAGCCGCCCGCCGCGCCGCCCGCGGCCGCTCCCGCCGCCACGACCGGCACGCGCTCGCTGCCCCTGGTGGTGGTCTTCGAGGGCGACGAAGCCGGCAAGCGCGCCATGCTGGGAGTGCAGCGCTACCGCCGCATCAGCTTCGAGAGCTTGGGGAGTCATTCCGGGGAGGTGGAGCGGGTGGTCATCACCGCCTCGGAAAAGCTGCTGCGCGAGAACTACGACGCGCTACGCGCCCCCAACGTGCGCATCCTGGCGCTCTCCGACGCGCGCTTCAAGGACCCGCGCATGGACGGCGCCATCTACGCCTACCTGCCCACCACCACCCCCAGCCCGCTGCTGGAGCGCATGGTGGACAACGCCATCGACCACATCCACCTGCTGCTGAGCCGCAAGCAGGTGAACGAGCGGCTGGCCGGGGCCACCCGCGAGATCAACGAGCTGAACCGCATCGGGGCGGCGCTCTCCGCCGAGCACGACACCGGCAAGCTGCTGGAATTGATCCTGACCAAGTGCCGCGAGATCACCAACGCCGACGCGGGCTCGCTCTACCTGGTGGAGCCCATCGAGGAGGCCCCCAAGCCGGAGGCGGCGCGCCCAGTGGAGGAGTTCGAGACCGGGTCGCTCACCCTCAAGCACGCCGAGCCCCGCAAGCAGTTGCGCTTCAAGCTGGCCCAGAACGACTCGGTGGAGGTCCCCTTCCGCGAGTTCACCATGGAGATCAGCGACCACTCCATCGCCGGCTACGTGGCCCTGACCGGGGACGCGGTCAACCTGGAGGACGCCTACCATCCGCCCGAGGGCGTCCCCTACACCTTCAACCGCAAGTTCGACGAGGACTCCGGCTACCGCACCAAGTCCATCCTGGCCGTCCCCATGCGCAACCAGAAGGACGAGGTGGTGGGGGTGGTGCAGCTCATCAACGCCAAGCGCGCGCGCGAGAGCAAGCTGAACTCCATCCAGGCGGTGGTGGAGCAAGTGGTGCTGTTCAGCCAGCGGCAACAGGAGATCGTGACCTCGCTGGCCAGCCAGGCGGCGGTGGCCTTCGAGAACAGCCAGCTCTACCAGGCCATCCAGAAGCTGTTCGAGGGCTTCGTGCGCGCCTCGGTCATCGCCATCGAGGCCCGCGATCCTACCACCAGCGGCCATTCCTTCCGCGTGGCCAACCTCACGGTGGCGCTGGCCGAGGCGGTGGACCACGCCCCCGACGGGCCTTACGCCGACGTCCACTTCACCCGCACCGAGATGAAGGAGATCCGCTACGCCTCCCTGCTGCACGATTTCGGCAAGGTGGGGGTGCGCGAGGAGGTGCTGGTCAAGGCCAAGAAGCTCTACCCGGCGCAACTGGAGCTCATCCAGCAGCGCTTCCACTTCGTCAAGCGCACCCTGGAGAGCGAGACCCTGAAGTCGCGCCTGGAGTACGTGCTGGCCAAGGGCCGCGAAGACTACTTGAAGCAGCTTCCCGTCTTCGATGAGAAGCTGAACCGGCAGCTCAAGCAACTGGACGACTACTTCCAGACGGTGCTCAGCTCGGACGAGCCTACGGTGCTGCCCGAGGGCAGCTTCGAGAGGCTGCTCGACATCGCGGCGCGCAGCTACCTGGACTTCGACGGCGGGGAGAAGCCGCTGCTCTCCGGCGACGAGGTGCGCCTGCTCTCCATCCGCAAGGGCTCGCTGGACGACGCCGAGCGCCTGCAGATCGAGTCGCACGTGGTCCACTCCTTCAACTTCCTCAAGCAGATCCCGTGGACGCGGGAGATCCGCAACATCCCCGCCATCGCCCGCGGCCACCACGAGAAGCTGAACGGGCGCGGCTATCCCTACAAGCTCTCGGCCCCGGAGATCCCGGTGCAGACGCGCATGATGACCATCTCCGACATCTTCGACGCGCTGGCCGCCGCCGACCGCCCCTACAAGCGCGCGGTCACCGCCGAGCGCGCCCTCGAGATCCTGGGCTACGCCGTCAAGGACGGCGAACTCGATCCCAACCTGTTCGGCATCTTCCTGGCCGCCAAGGTCTTCGAGCGCTGGAAGATCGAGCCCTATCCTTACTAGTTCCCGGTTCCCAGTTCCCGGTTGCCAGTCGGAGTGTCTGCCGAACTTTGCATAACAAAGTACTTGACAGAAAGCCTGCTCTCCGTAGAATGGCGCTGATGGCGACCCAGCCCACCTGCCGCAAGCCCCGGCCCCGGGGTGCGGCCTCCGCGCCCGCCGCGCAAGCCATCCAGGACCTGGAGTTCATCCGCGAGACCCTGCGCAACGCCGGCTCCTTCACCGCCGTCCCGGGATGGGGTGCGGTGGCGCTGGGCGCGACGGCGCTGGCGGCGGCGTGGCTGGCGGCGCCGCGCGCAGGCACGCGCGCCTGGCTGTGGGTATGGCTGGGCGAGGCGGCGCTGGCGGCCGCCATCGGGGCGGTGGCCATGGCGCGCAAGGCCCGCGCCACCGGCACTCCGCTGCTCTCCGGGCCGGGACGCAAGTTCCTGGTGAGCTGCCTGCCGGCCATGGTGGCGGGGGCGCTGCTCACGGTGGTGCTGGAGCGCGCCGGCCTCCAGGGCCTGCTGCCGGCGGTGTGGCTGCTGCTCTATGGCGCCGCCGTGGTCAGCGGCGGCGCGCAGTCGGTGGAGGCGGTCCCGGTGATGGGTCTCTCCTTCATGTTCCTGGGAGCGGCGGCGCTGTTTTCCCCCGCGGCCTGGGGCGACGGCTTCATGGCGGCGGGCTTCGGCGGGCTGCATCTGATCTTCGGCGGAGTGATCGCGAGGAAGTATGGGGGCTAGCGCGCGGGCACTGCAGCGGGGAAGAGCGGAGCGGATCGCGCGTCCAGCGGCGACGCGCGCCGTCCCCCAGCTCGACCGGCTGATCCACGAGCGCATGCGGCTGGGCGTACTGAGCGCGCTGGCGGTGAACGACACGCTCAGCTTCAACGACCTGAAACGGCTGCTGCGGGCCAGCGACGGCAACCTCAGCGTGCACGCGCGCAAGCTGGAGGAGGGCGGCTACATCGCCTGCAGCAAGTACTTCGCGGGGCGGACGCCGCGCACCGACTACCGGCTGACGGCGGCGGGGCGGCGCGCCCTGGAGAAGTACTTGGACGAGATGGAAGGCTTGATCCGGGCGACCCGGGGGTAGGCGGCGGGCCGGCGGCGACGCCGGCTTTTCTTATGAGCGATTACTTTACCATGCAAAGTACTCAACACGGATTGCACGCGGCCCTGGTGATGGACGGCAACGGGCGCTGGGCGGTGGGCCAGGGACTGCCGCGGGTGGCGGGACACCGGGCGGGAGCGGAGGCGGCGCGGGCGGTGATCCGGGCGGCGCCCGCCCTGGGCATCCACACGCTGACCCTGTTCGGCTTCTCCAGCGACAACTGGGGGCGGCCGCCGGAGGAGGTGGCGGCGCTGATGGCCCTGCTGGAGCAGTACCTGCTGGGGGAGAAGGCGGAGTGCGCCGCCGAGGGCGTGCGCATGGCGGTGATCGGGCGGCGCGACCGGCTCTCGCCGCGGCTGCGCGCCGCCATCGCGCTGGCGGAGCGCGCCACCGCGAAGGGGCGCCGCCTGCGGCTGCGCCTGGCGGTGGATTATTCGGCGCGCGACGCCATCGTGCGCGCCGCTCGCCGCCGCGGGAGCCCGCGCGGCCGCGAGGACTTCCGCCGCAGCCTGGCCGCCGCCCAGCACGACGACTGCGCTCCCGACGTGGACCTGCTGATCCGCACCGGCGGCGAGCAGCGTCTCTCCGACTTCCTGCTCTGGGAGTGCGCCTACGCCGAACTGTTCTTCCTGCCGCAGATGTGGCCGGAGTTCCGCCCGCGCGACCTGGAGGCGGCGCTGGCCGCCTTCCACCGCCGCGACCGGCGCTACGGCATGATCAAGACCGAGATGACCGGCTCGGACGGAGCCGGCTTGCAAGGAGGCCTGCCGTGAAAGAGGCGATCTTCGGACCCGCGGGCATGAACCTGGACGGCAACCTGGAAGCGCACCTGGCGGTGCTGCTCTACCTGGGCACGGCGCTGCTGCTGGCCATGGGAGCGTCGGCGGGGCTCTGCTTCGTGATCCGGCGGCGCTGGCGCTGGGCGGGGCGCACCGCCGTCGCCATGCTGGCGGTGATGGTGGCTTACCTGGCCGTGCTGGTGGGGTTCTCCCTTGCCAGCCGCGAAACGGTGCTGGCGTCGGGCGAGAACAAGTACCTGTGCGCGATGGACTGCCACGCCGCTTACGCGGTGGTGGAGGTGAAGCAGGAGAAGACGGTGGGCGGTCCGGCGCATCCGCTCTCGGCGCGCGGGACCTACTACGTGGTCACGCTGCGCACCTGGTTCGACGGCAGCACCACCGCTCCCTGGCGTCCCAAGACGGCGCCGCTCACGCCGGACGCGCGCCTTGTGGAGGTGGTGGACGAGCAAGGGCGGCGCTTCCCGGAGTCGCGGGAAGCGGAGCAGGCGCTGGCGGAGTCGGGAGTGGGATCCACGCCGCTCGCCCAGCCGCTGCTGCCCGATACGTCCTACACCACGGTGCTGGTCTTCGACCTGCCGGCGGAGACGCGCGCGCCGCGGCTGCTGGTCTCGCAGGCGGCGCCGGCGCTGCTCATCGGCAACGAATCCAGTTGGCTGCACGCCAAGACCTGGTTCCGCCTGGGCGGCTGACCGCGAGAGGGCCGGGCGGCCGCGAAACCTTGTACAATGCGGCGCCATGGCCGAGACACAGAGCGGGCCACTGCTGATGGACGTCAGCAGCGAGCGCTTTCATCATCTGGTGATGGAGAACGACGCGGTGCGCGTCTTCCGGGTGGAGATCCCGCCGGGGGAGGAGACCTGGGCGCACCGCCACGAGCGCGACTACGTCTTCCTCATCCTGGCGCGGGCGCAGATCCGGGAGCGGCGCGACGGAGAAGAGCAGGTCCGGCACCTGGAGGCCGGGCAGGTGCTCTTCGTGGAGGGCGGCTTCGCGCACCAGGTCCACAACCAGGGCAGCGAGCCCTTCCGCGCGCTGATCGTCGAGGTGAAATAGCACAGGCCGGTGGCCTGTGCCACACAAGTGGGGTGTCGCCTGTGCCACACTGACGGGGCCAGGCACGACCGTGTGGCACAGCCGACTCGGCTGTGCGTTTATGAAGCTGCGACGCATGTACGAATACCGCCGGAACCTGCCGCACTTGGAGAAGAGCGATCGCGCCCACTTCATCACCTTTCACACCATGGGATACCGGCCTCTGTCACCGAAGGCGCGGGACTTGGTGCTCGCCTGTTGCCTCTATCCGCATGGCCGGAAGTGCAGAGTGCACGCGGTGGTCGTCATGCCCGAACACGTCCACATGCTACTGACGCCTCTGCGTGACGATGCGGGCGAGAGCTTCACCTTCGCGGAGATTCTGCACCCCATCAAGAGCGTGAGCGCCCATCGCATCAACAAACTCCGACGCGAGGAGGGCGCGGTGTGGCAAGATGAGTCCTTCGACCACGTGGAGCGAAGCGAAGAGAGCCTGGACGACAAGATCGAGTATCTGCAGCAGAATCCTGTACGCCGGGGATTGGCTTCCCGCGCGGGGCAGTACAAGTGGCTTTGGGTCGAGGCGTTCGATCCTCGACAGGTGCCGGCATTACGGAAGAGGAAGACGTAGGCACAGCCGAGTCGGCTGTGCCACACGGGTATCGCGAGGAGAAGCATGAATCGCAAAGGGTTGCTGCTGGTGGCGTTCGTGAGCCTGGCGCTGTGGGGGCAGACGGCGGACCATCCGGTGGCCATCACCGCCGAGCCTTCGCACCATCTGTACATCGAGAACGACCAGGTACGGGTCTTCCAGGTGGAAGCGGCGCCGCACGCCGCTACCCTGGTCCACCAGCACGACCACGACTACATCTTCGTGAGCCTGGGGGCCAGCGACATCCGCAACGAGGTGGTGGGGCGCGAGCCGGTGGAGCTGAAGCTGGAGGACGGCGAGGTGCACTGGTCGAAGGGCGGCTTCGCGCACAAGATCGTGAATCTTTCCGACCAGCCCTTCCGCAACGTGACCATCGAATTGCTGCGGGCGCAGGGAGCGGCCACGCCCGCCACGGAGCCGCCCTCGCGCTACTGCAATCCCGGCAGCCAAACCGCCTGCATCGCCGAGCGCTACCTGTTCTGCACCGACAAGGTGTGCGTCTCCGACGTGACCATGGGGCCGGGCGCGGCCACCATGCGCCACACCCACTCCACCGACCACATGGTGGTGGCGGTCACGGACGTGCAGATGACCGACGAGATCGAGGGCCAGCCGCCGGTGGAGCGCCGCATCAAGGCGGGAGACGCGGTGTACGTGCCCGCCGGGATCACGCACCGGCTGATCAACGGCCCCGAGAGCTGCCGCTTCATCACCCTGCAATTCAAGTAGACGGCGCGCGGAAGCGGTGCTGGTCGCGCTTGGCGAACAGGCGCGCCAGCCGGCTGCGTCCTTCCTGCATTCCCTTGCGGCGCAGGTGCGCGCGCACGTCGAGCGCGTGGTTGAGGTGCATGGGATGGGAGCGGGTGGAGCCCGCGGGAACGTCGAAGGCGAAGAGCCCGCCGGGGGCGAGCAGCGAAGAGAGGAAGTCGAGTTCGCCCGCCAGGTCAGGGATGTGCTCGAGCACGTCGAAAGAGAAGATGGTATCGAAGCGGCGCTGCTGAGCGGCCCGCGCGAGCTCTTCTTTGGAAGAGAAGAAGTCGAGCGCCAGTCCGAGGCGCTGGGCGCGGTGGCGGGCGAACTTCTTGGTGACGCCGTCCACGTCGAAGTAGGCGGCGGGGTGGCCGCGGCGTGCCAGCTCCAGGATGAGTTCGCCGTCGCCGGCTCCGTAGTCGAGGCAGGCGCCGCGGGCCAGCGCCAGTGCGCGCAGGTTGGAGCGCAGCCGCTTGTACTCCAGGTTGTAGGCGGAGATGGCGAACAGGTAGAGCTCGGAGTGGTCGCGGTACCACGCGGCCATGCGCTCGCGGTCGGTTTCGGGGATGGCGGCCTGCTGCCAGGCGCGCGCCAGTTCCTGATTGCTGGTCGCCCACAGATGGCGGATGCGGGCGGCGTCGTAGCCGGTAAAGTCCTCGAGGTCGCGCAGCGCGGCGGCGATGTTGGCGGCATGGTGGCGCTGGACGCGCGCGACCAGCAGGCCGGTTCCCAGGGCGGAGACGAGCACCAGGCCGGCGGGCGGGAGCCACCCCGGCCACGGCGTCCCGCGCTGGAGGCCGGCGGCGAGAAGAAGGAGCCCGCTCCAGGCCAGCATGGCGCCTGCCCAGGGCAACGGGTTCCCGTCGGCTATGATGATAGAAAGATGCGCGGCCGCGGCGAGCAGCGCAGCCGCGAGCAAGAGATCGAGGCGCGCCAGCAGCAGCAGGGCGGCGAGGAGCAGGAAATCCGTCGTCCAGAAATAGGCGGCGAACCAGCGTGCGGGCAGCGCGAGCTTGGCCAGCAGGTTGGCGGCGGCCAGCCAGGCCAGCGCGCCTAACAGGACGAGGCCGCTGCGCACATTGGGCGCCAGGAGCGAGCCCAGGATCAGCGCAGCCGCCAGCACCCGCCAGCGGATCTTGGTCTGCCAGCGCGGGCGCTTCTCCGGGTTCACCGTGAAGTGCAGGTAGTCGGGCGAATAGAAGAGGGAGGCGGCGAGGGCCAGCGCGATCAGCACGACCGCGATGGTGAGCGCCTTCCCCGGCGGCGCGACGCGCAGAGCAGCGGCCGCGGCGGCCAGCACCAGCGCGCCCGCGAGCAGCCCCAGCAGGCGGCTGCGGCGGAGGAAGCTCTGCTCGTGGCGGTAGTCCATGGGCCGCCAGCGATTGTCCCATCGCGGCCGGGGAACTTCAAACCTGCCACGGATGCACACGATCTTAAGGGATTCGGTCCCGTCCGTGGCCTCTGTGTCCTCTGTGGTTAACCCCCTGGGTGCCCCAGGATTGGTGCAGTCAAATCAAGCACTTGCGCAAACGGGGGAAGGCTGGTATAAAAGAAGTCGACAATTGAGACGTGGCATCAGGCGTGAGGGGTTTTGCGTCTTCGCGGACTCCGGGAACATCTGATACAATAAGCAAGTTGAAAAATTGCCCCGGCCACGGGGTTTGAATTCGGGGACGTTTCCCAGGAAACAAGCTCCCTGAAGGGTTGAAAGACCTCCGAAGATCTTTTTAGAACTTGAGCCGCTTCCGGCATTGTGCGCCCTGAGGAAGGAGCGCCCCGGAAGCGCCCTGCCGCGCGCAGTGCTCCGCGAAAGCGTCGAGCCCGCCGGGCAGGAAACGAGTTTCGAGGACCGCCGGTGCTTCACCTTGTGTGAGGAGCCGGTAGGGACTGAAAGCGCGCCGCTCAGGCGGAAGGCGATTCGGTCTTTGACAACAGGTTGAACGTGCCAGTCGTGAGAGGAAGGTGTTCGGGCCAAGTCCGAGCGATCTCACAATGTATTTCCCATCTTCTCAGCCTTCGGGCTGGGGAGATCCGGAGAATCAGGTTTCAAACGAGAGTTTGATCCTGGCTCAGAATCAACGCTGGCGGCGTGCCTAACACATGCAAGTCGAACGAGAAAGTGGGAGCAATCCCATGAGTACAGTGGCGAACGGGTGAGTAACACGTGACTAACCTGCCCTCGAGTGGGGGATAACTCCGGGAAACCGGGGCTAAGACCGCATAACACCCCGGCCTGAAACGGCTGGAGGTCAAAGGGGTAAGACGCTCGAGGAGGGGGTCGCGGCTGATTAGCTAGTTGGCGGGGTAACGGCCCACCAAGGCGATGATCAGTAGCCGGCCTGAGAGGGCGCACGGCCACACTGGAACTGAAACACGGTCCAGACTCCTACGGGAGGCAGCAGTGGGGAATT
>DASPRL010000201.1 GCA_035624475.1 Terriglobales bacterium | reverse complement strand
TCGCTCGCCGTGTTGCGGTTGACGTCGTGCTCCAGGCCGAGCAGCAGCGGCGGGATGTCGAAAGCGTCGGCGACGATGCGGATGAGGAACTCCTGCCACGCCAGGCGCAGGTCCTGGTCGGTGCCCGAGCCGAAGCGCAGCACCTCGGGCTTGGATTCGACCGAGAGGATGGGCACGCGGCCGGTGCCTTCGATCTCGTCCTGCCACCAGCGGATGAGGCGCTCGTGGTGCGCCGGGCTCAGGTCCTGCAGCCAGAGCGCGTACTGCACCACCGTGTTCGAGGCCAGGCGCGCGGCGTAGCGATAGGCGCCGAGAAAGGCGTTGATGGTCTCGAAGGCGACCTCGAGGCGCCCCAGGCCGAAGGGCGTGTGGGTGCGCGGGTTCAGGCGGATGTAGATGAGTTCGTCGTCGGCGAGCGTGATCTGGCCCTCGGGGCCGAAGCGCGCGGTGGCCTGCACGTAGCGCGGGGAGGCCGGCAGGCCGTCCCAGTCGGCGCGCAGGCGGATGGAGGCGCCGTCCACCGGCCACAGCGCCAGCGGGCGCGCGGCCTCGCCGGTGAGCTGGACTTCGATGGCGCCGAAGCCGCCCACGATCACGTCCTCCAGCACCTGCTCGGCGAGCGAGCGGAAGCTGTCGTCGGAGTTGGGGGCGTCGAGGTTGTCGCTGAGGATGCGGAGGCGCTCGGCGCCCTGCGGCAGCTCGGCCAGGTCGCGGCCCTTGCGCGGCTGGACGCGCCAGCGCATGCCCGCCACCCGGTCCTTGATGGTGTTGATGGCCTTGCGCGCCAGCGGGGTCTCGGCGAAGCGCCGCAGGTTCGCGGGCGTGGGCTTGGGCAGAGCGTCGGCACGCGGGCCGTAGGAGTTCAGGATGGAGGGCAGCGGGAGGGTGTGGCGCGGTTGGGGCGCGCGCGCTCCGGCGATGCGGCGCAACGCGCCGCGCAGCTTGTCTTTGATGTTCATGAGTTCACCGCCGCGGATGAACGCGGATCGACGCGGATCAGAACTGCTTAGCCACAGAGGACACAAAGGACACAGAGGAAATCAGTCGTCACTGCTTCCAACCCAGCGCCCGAAGGGCGCAAAAGACGGTAGCCCACGGCGCAAGCCGTGGGTAGCCTGGGCATGAATGCCAAGCCCCCGAAGGGGGCGTAAGACTACTTCCAGATGTACCGCTCATCGAACTCGATGCCATGCTTGCTCAGGAGGGTCCGAAGCTCCTCCTGGAACGACATCTTGCGATGATGCCGCTCCTGCTCTTTGATGTAGCGCGCCACGGCGTCACGATTGGACTCGCTCACGCTGAAAGCGGCGTACCCGGTCTGCCAGGCGAATTTGCCGCGGTCGGGCCAGCGCTCGTGGACCCAGCGCGAAGAATTGGTTTTTGCGACCCGCAGGCAATCGGCGACTGCCACATCGCAGGACAGGCGCAGGAGCATGTGGACGTGGTCTTCTGTTCCACCCACCATCAGCGCCGGAGCCTTCAGTTCGCGAGCGATCCCGCCCAGGTACGCATGCACATCCGCGCGGATGGCGGCGTCCAGGTAGCGGGCGCGCTCCTTGGTGCTGAAGACCGCGTGGACCAGCAGGTCGCTGAACGAGTGCATTCTTACGCCCCCTTCGGGGGCTGGGGCCTTCTTCTCTCGCTTTCCCACGGCTTACGCCGTGGGCTACCGTCTGGCGCGCGTTTCGCGCGCTACGGTCATTGCATCAGAATCGGCAGAAGCCACCAGGCCAGCGAACCCAAGGTCGCGCACAACAGTGGAACGATCATCTTTGGCCTGCCCAGCAGGGCGATGACACTCAAGCCCACCAGCGCCCTTCCAGGGATTCTCGCAAAATCCCTGTAGCGGGCGAACGCAGACCAGTCATCTCCTCTTACCAAGGGCCACCAAACGAAACAGGTGCCCAGATAGAGCGCAGCAAGACCAGTGGTGGCAATCAGCACGGCCAGACTAATCCACTCACCTGAAGTCTTTCGCCGGCCGCGCATCCCGGCAGTTAGCGACCATGCCCAGATCAGGCCGACCGGAGCTGCGATGAGCAATAGAAGCAGCAGGACGAAGAATAGGTGACCGCCCCAACTCATGCTTTCAGCTCCCGCCGGGCGGCCGCGGCGAGCTGCGGCAACTCGGCCTGGGCAGCGACGGTGACGTGGCTGCGCTCCAGGGTTTCCAGGGCGAAGGCGATGGCTTCGTCCTGGCGGTCGAGCTTGTCTTCCACGATGGCGGTCAGAGAACTCTTCACTTTTTCCACGCGCCGGATGCCGTCCGCGATCTGCGGGTAGCTGAAGGCCAGGACCTTGGCGGAGTCGACGTCGCTCGCGAGCGAGACGGCGTGGAAGAGCTTGATCACGCCGTTGGGCTTGTAGCCGCAGTCGAGCTTGAGCGGGTCGCCCTTGTGCGTATACTTCGCGACTTCGATCTTCTTCTGCATGAGCGCCCAGACGCCGGCCTGCTCGAAGGCATCGCGCATGCGGCCGAAGATGGCCTGGCGCCCGGCTAGGGCGCGCTTCCCTGCCCGGCGAGCGGACTCCAGGTACATCGCGGCCAGGCTCTCGAGTTCCGCCTGCGGCTCCTCGGCCAGGCAGGCGCGCGTGGGCGAGAGCTGGATGGCGCCGGAGAACGACTCCTGGATGCGGCGCAGGAACTCGGCACGGTCGCCGGCCTCGGCCAGACGGCTGCGAACCTCGCCCTCGAGCGCCGCCAGCATTTCCAGGTCGGCGGCGGGATCGAGGCAGCGCACGCGGCTCCAGTCGCGAGTGAAGCGCACCCCGGCGAAGCCCGAGCCGTCGCGCTCCAGCAGCACCACGCCCAGGTTGACGAACTCGTCCTTCACCGCGTCGGGAACGTAGCGCAGCAGGAAGAATTCGAGCTGTCGTCGCTCAGCCATCAGTCTTAGTTGACCACAGAGGACACAGAGGAAAACCAAGTCAATCTTATCGGGCCCTACGTCCTCCTGTTCTTATCATCCTCCGCGTCTCCGTGCCTCCGTGGTGGATTTCTGTTCCTCCTTACCTCAGCCCTTCCAATTCGGGAAGGGTTGCCGGGATGAATTCCGGAATCCCGTGATCAACTCGCGCACGCGCGCTCGGCGGGCCAGCAGCGCGGTCATCAGCTTCTCCAGCGCCTCCCAAGCGCCGCCGTACCATTCCGGCGGGACTTCCTCGGCGCAGGCCCATAGAGCGCTTTCCTCCATCTGCTCGATGCGCTCCAGCCAGGGCGAGAACGCTTGCCAGCCTCGCACCTCGGCGTACACCGCGTTGCGCCCGAAGACGCCGCGCAGCGGGCCGTCAGGGAAGCTCCACTCGCCGGCGTTGAAGCAGTAGCCTTGGTCGATGAACGCGGCCGTGTACTTGCGCTCGCGGCCCTTGCGCCAGAAAGCGGCCTGGCGCCCGTTGGCGTTGCAGGTCCACTTGTCCAGCGCCAGCATACCGGCGAAGGCCTCCAGGTTGCGCACGCGGTCGAGCATGCTCTCGGGCAGGTAATCGAAGACCTGGCCCTCCAGCGGATCGACCACGAAGCGCGAGCCGAATTGTAGCCCCGGGCGGCAGGGCAGGCTCTGTCCCGCCAGCTCGATGGTGAGTTCCGGAGTGTGCCGGACCAGCCATTCTCCCACTTCAATGACCTCGGGCCGGGGCACGGGCAGATTCAGGCGCTCCGCCAGGCGGGTGGCGAGCAATTCGTTGGCCAGCACGCGCACGTGCTGGGGATTGTTCTGGAACTTGACCACGTAGAAATGGCCGTCGGCGGCGCGCATGAGATGGGCTTGCGCTCCGCCCCTCATTCTGCGAACGTGCTGGACGGCGGTGACCAACGGCGCGCCATCTTAACACCACGCCCCCAGCCGCTTCTGCGACGGCCCCCTTCCAAAGGGGGTCTTGTCTTCGCCTGCGGGCCTTCGTACATTCATGGGCCCCAGCAACCATCTCAGCTTCAGGGAAGGAACAAACCGTAATGTCTCAGGCCCAGTTGTGCCGCTTCGCCACGATCGCCGCGCTCCTGCTTCTCTGCCTGGGCGGTGTCGCCCATGCCCAGGGCCCGATCACGGGCGTCTCCGTGACCGCCAGCCCGCAAGGCTACCGGGGCGTCTGCCCGGTGCACATCCGCTTCACGGGACTGGTCTACGTCGACCGCTATCCCATGGTCTTCAACTACCACTGGGAGCGCAGCGACGGCGCCAGCACGCCGCTGCGGATGTATCGCGTCAACAATCCCCGCCAGCGGGTCGTGCGCCTGGTCGAAGACTGGCAACTGGGCGGATACGGGCAGTCGCGACAGGTGTGGATGCGACTGGCCGTCAACTCCGGAAACACGCACCTGGTGTCGGAGGCGGCCACGATCCATTTCACCTGCCGATAGGGCCGGAAGACGCTCAGCGGGCCGGCAGCGCCTCCAGCGCTAGGGTGTGGAGCGGCAGCGCGTCTCCGGCCAGCTCGCGGCGGACGGCGAGGGCGATGGCCATGGCCAGCACGCAGTCGTCATGCGCGCCGGCGGCGGCTGCAGAGGAGCCGTCGGGAGAGCGCACGAAGCTGCGGCACTCGTCCAGCAAGCGCGCGCTCTGGATCAGTCCCGGAGCCGCCGCCAGCACCGCGGCAAAATTCTCCAGCATGGCGGGGCGGCTGGCCGCGGTGGTCAGCCACCCCGGCGGACCGCCGCGTGGATAAAGGTTGTCGTATCTCTCTCCCGCCAGCAGGTGCGCCAGCACGCCGTGGCCGTGGTTGTTGCGCTCCACCGCAACCAGGGCGCGGTTGTACTCGCGCGCCAGCGCGGCGGTGCGGGCGGCGAGTTCCGCCGGCGTGAAGTGGCCACGCCATTCGGCGCACTGCAGGCCGCTGGAACGCTCGATGACCTGGGCGCAAGCATAGTCGCCCAGCGTGCCTCCGCCGGCCGGGTCCACGCCCACGATGTACTCGCGGCGCGCCGCCGGCGGGAACCAGACCAGGAGTTGCTGGTTGTCGCGCGCCTCCGCGGGAGGGGGCAGGGCCGCGCGCCGCCGCTCCACCGCTTCCAGGTCGAAGACGCAGTCGCCGTAGGCGAGGAAGCAGCTCACGGCATCCTCGGCAAACTCCTGCGCCGCCAGCCGGCGAAAGCTGGAGCGGATCTCGCGGCGGTAGGCGATCTGCGCGGGCGAGAGCCCGTGGCGCTCCATCAGTTCATGTTCTTCTGCGGTGAGCTGGTCCACCGCGCTCTCGGGCCGCTGATACGACTCTTCCCACCACCAGGGAAAGAAGTGGCGGGTGACGCCGTTCTCGGGGGCGCGCTGCCACTCTTCGTAGAAGCATCCGCCCGCGCCCAGGGGCGTCGACTCCAGCACGATGACGCCGTCGGGCGGGACGGCGGCGCGCAGGGAGGCCAGGGTGGCGGGGACATCGCCGGGCCAGCGGGCCACCTCCGAAGCGTGCAGGTTGCGGATGGTGAGCCCGCGGCCGGCGTGGGGGTCGGCGGCGGTCTCCACGCGGTATTCGCTGTCCAGGTGCGGGAAGATGATCTGCCGCACATTGGCCCGCGAGGTGGCCAGCGCCCCCCGGCGCAGCCGCTCCGGCAGGTTCTCCAGGAAGCGGTGCACGATGCGAAAGATCTCCTCCGCCGACTGCTGGTCGTGGGCCACCTGCACGCTCAGCGTGCCCGGGCGGGTGATGGTCTCGACGAAGAAGCGCGCGGCGATCCAGGTGGTGATGCCCACTTGGCGCGCCTTGAGCACGATGCTGCGGCACCCGGCGCTGCGCTCGTACTCCGCCTGCACGCGGTTGGGACGCAGGCGCCGCAGCGCGCCCTGCTTGTCGCGGATCCTGAGCAGGACGCGGATCAGGAACTCGCGCACGCTGCGCCCCCTGAGCGCGGGCGGGCGGGTATCCAGGCGCCGCCCGTACCTCAGCAGCACCTGCAGATCGCGATCCACGGTTCCTCGCTCCTTCGTCTTAGTCTTTCTTGCAGAAGATGACCTTCACGAAGGCGGGGCGGTTGTCGAAGGCCGTGCCTGTGAAGGCGGGCTGGCTCACCGTGCCCGTGGGCGTCCCCGGCGTGCCGGTGAAGGTCGGCTGGCTCACCGTGCCCGCCGGAGTGATGGAAGAGACGCCCCCGGAGGGGTTGGCGGTGGTAGCCGAAACCACGTCCCCGGAGGTCGGCGCCCGCGCCGACCCACCGGTGGATGACGAGGTCATGACGTGAGTGCCGGAGGTCGAAGCCGACGTTCCACCCTGCACGTTCCAGGTCACCGTCACGGTGTGGGTGTGATTGATGACCTGGGTGAAAGGCGTCCCGGTGAAGGCCGGCTGGGAGACCGTGCCGGCGGGCGTGAAGGAGCTGCCGGTGAAGCTGGGCTGGCTGACCGTGCCCGCGGGGGTGACGGTGTCGCTGCCGCCGGTGGCGGCGATGTCGCCGTTGGCCGCGGCCGTGCCCAGGATGAACTTGCCGCTCAGGCTGCTGACCTCGCTCCAGCCCGCGCCCAGGGTCGCGCTGCAGGAGCCGCTGACGATGAGGACCACCGCGCCGGACGGCACACTGCCGCCACCCTGGTCGGCGGCGCACACGATCGCGCCGTTGGCGTCGATGCCCACCATCTTGTCGCTGCCGCTGCAGGACTGGCTGTAGGCGATGGGCTTGCGCGTGGCTCCGGCAGGCGCGCCGATCTCCTGCGGGAGACACGCCGAGGGCAGGAGGGAGGAAGCCGCTAGAACGAAGGCAAAGACAGGGCGGATCATTGGTTGATCACTCCGGAAGAGGTCGCGTAGGCGTTGGAGCCGTCGAAGACGAAGCTCTGCGCCGAGCACTTGGAGGCGGTCGAACCGATGGTCATCCCGCCCTTCATGGTGGCGGGCCAGGTGAAGGCATGGCTGCCGCCCGAGTCCTGGCAAAGGATCATCTCCACCGTCTGCCCGGCGGAGCAATTGGAGAGGGTGGAACTGGTCACGTCGCCGGTGAGCGTGATCTTGTGGGCGTTGCCCTTGGCGCAGTCGAAGACGGGGGTAGCGGAGAAGGCGACCGTCTCCAGGGTGGCGCTCAGCCCCACGAAGGTGCCCTTGCCGGCGGCGTTGGTGGAGGCATAGCAGTGCCCCGCGCCGTCCCCGAAGCACACGCCGCCCGTGCCGCCGCTCTTGTTGAGGCTGACGGCATTGGAACTGGCCGATCGCAGCTCCCAGTTGCCGCTCCCGTTGTCGTAGAGGCCGCTGGCGTTCACCAGGTTGGCGAGCCAGAAGACGTTGCCCGCCGCCGTGGTCTGGAGTTGATACTGGATGGTGGAGTTGTCCCACTTGTAGAAGTTGATGTTGCGGATGTTGTTCTGCTGGTAGCCGGGGGCCAGGGGATCCGAGTTCTGCCCGCTCACCAGGTTCAGGTTCAGGGTGCCGCCATTGGCCTGGCGCAGGGTGAAGCCCTGGCCGTAAAGGAACATCGCTCCGTTTGAGACCTGGATGCCTCCGTAGTTGATCGAGGCGCCGGTGCCGGTATTGCCGACGCAGTTGCCGCCCAGCACCAGGCTGGCCTGGTTGAAGTAGGGCGGCGCCTCCGCCGAGGTCTCGCAGTAGGGATGGAGCCAGGTCGAGCTGGACGAGGCCCCGCGTCCCACCAGGGAGCCCGCGATCAGCGAAGGCGTGCCGATGGCGGCCCACACCGTGTACACGTCGCCGGAGGCGGCGGTCTGCGCGGTGCCACCCGAGGTCGAGCCGTCGGCGTGGGTGAAGGGGCACTGGAACTCGGTGGTGGAGACGATGCTCGAGATCTGGCAGCTTCCGTTGAAGCTGGAGTCCGCCTGCCCCGCGGTCACCACCCACTGCTGCATGGCGAAGCCGTGGGTCACCGAGGTCACGCAGTCCATGAGGTTCGCGGTCACGGAGCAGGAGGTCAGAGCTTTGGTCGAGCCGCGCGCGATGGACGCGCGATTGTCGTAGTGGCTGCCGACCTGCACCCAGGTGTCGCCCAACTGGGAATAGTCGAAGATCCCGCCCAACTGGTTGGCGCGCGAGTTGACCATCATGGCCACGCCGGAGTTGGAGTCGGCGCCGGCGGTGTAGATGCCGTAGCCGCGGTTGCCGTCCACGCCCACGTTGTAGAACTTCCAGAAATCGGGCTGCGAGGGATGGGCGGCGGGCGGGTTGGGGAAGACGGTGGAGGTGCCGTCCACGTAGATGCCGTGGCCCCTGAACTGGCGCACGTACACGTTCTCCAGTTGCGGCTCGCCACCGGCCAGCACGACGCCGTGCGGCCCGTCCGCCTGGATGTTGGTGTTGAAGAGCGTGTAGGTGGAGAGGTTGCCGTCGTACCAGCCGCCCAGGCCGAACAATTCCAGGTTGGACATCTTGAAGGTGTAGCAGTCGGGGCCGATCTTGAAGCCGCCGGTGGTGGAGGGGAAGACCAGGGTGGCGGCCCCGCCCGAGTAGCCGCCGGTGGAAGTGTCGCCGTCCACCCAGATGCCGTTGGCGCAGGCAGGGGCGGTGTTGATGACCACCGCGCCGGAGAAGACATAGTCGGCGTGGACGGAGGCGTTGCCGCCGGCCACGGCGAGCTGCTGCGAACGGAAGTAGAGGTAGTGCTTGGCGCCGTTGGCCAAGGCGGCGTTGGTCGCGGCCAGAGCGTCGGTGCCGTAGTAGGCGATGATCCCCGAGGTGGTGCGCGTGGCGGTGGCGCTCAGCGTGACTTGCGAGGCCGACTGCACCGACTGGATGGTGGCCAAGGCGATGCCGGGATAGCCGGAGTAGCCGTAGTCGTGGAAGAGGATGGTCTTGCCCACGTCGGCCGAGGTGAAGCCGGAGCCGGTGATGGCAGAGCACCCGCTGAGCACGGCCGAGCCGCTGGTCATGGAGCACGACTGCACGATCAGCGCGTCGTTCCTGGCGCCGTACCAGGTGATGTAGAGGAGGTCGTTGCCCTTGAGCAGCACGCTGCCGTGGGCGGGATCGATGATGGGCTGCTGCGGGGCCGCCCGCACCGAGCCCAGGATGGTCACCGTCTTGCCCGCTGCCGGCGCCAGCTTCGCCCCCTGCCGGAACTCCAAGGTCAGGTTGGCCGGGAGGGTGACGTCGGAGGAGAAGGAGTAGGTCCCCGGCCCCAGGACGAGGTGTACGGGCTTGGCGACGCCGGCGAAGACGTCACTGGAGATGGTCTGCGCGCCCTCGAAGTCGGCTTCGACCGTGCCCCCGGTCGCGGGCAGGTCGTTGAGGGCGGCCTGGAGGCGCACGCCGGCGTCCGCTCCGCTGAAGCGGCTGGCGTAACGGGTGTGGTTGAGCGACTGCACGCTGGCGGCGGTGAAGGTAGCGGCGTTGGGCGCGGCCTGCCCGATCTCGCCGGGATTGGCCCAGTCGGTCTCGGCCACGCCGCAGTCGGCGGGCGCTGCTTCCAGACCGCTGCCGTCGTTCTTCACCCGCACGCAGCGGCTGGAGGTCCATGCGGACTGCCCGGTGCCGCCTTTGCTCACCGGCACAGCGGGCAGGCGGCCCGCGTCCAGCGTCCCGCTGGTGATGGTGGAAGCGTCCTGATTGTGGACGACGTCGGCTTTGCCCGCCAGGCCGCCGCTGACCACGGCGATCTGCGTGTCCACGTAGTGGCGGTTGGCGGCCTGGCCGGGCGCGGCTGGGTCCCCGCTCAGGGTCAGCGGGCCGGCCATGGAGTCGCCCGCCTTGGCGACGAAGAGATTGCCGATGCCGGCGGTGGCGCCGTCCACGTAAGCCTTGTTGGCGGCGCCCTGGTCGGCGATGGGCGTCGGCACCAGGGGAGAGGCGGAGAACTGCTTCACGCCGGCGACGCTCTCATCCCCGCTGTTGTGGAGCACGGCCGTGTCGTTGGCCTTGCCGGCCACCGCCGTGTCCACGTAGGCGCGCGAGGCCGCCTGGATGGCCACCCCCGCGGGCATCACCGTGGCGCGGATGGCCGAGATGGTGGCGGGCGAGGCGGCGGGCACCGTCCAATACTCGGTGCTGGTGTCGCCTCCGGTCAGCTTCAGCACCACCTTG